>CAZTQR010000061.1:402-17659 GCA_964615795.1 uncultured Ignavibacteriaceae bacterium | reverse complement strand
AGCTTCATGGCACTCTTACGCTCTCCGGGCAGGCCCGCCTGCAGCGATGAAACATGAACACTCTTTGCGGGCAGGCCCGCCTGAAGCTTCATGGCACTCTTACGCTCTCCGGGCAGGCCCGCCTGCAGCGATGAAACATGAACACTCTATGCGGGCAGGCCCGCCTGCAGCTTCATGGCACTCTTACGCTCTCCGGGCAGGCCCGCCTGCAGCGATGAAACATGAACACTCTTTGCGGGCAGGCCCGCCTGAAGCGATGAAACATGAACACTCATTGCGGGCAGGCAGGCGCGGCGCTTCGCTTGCTCAGGATGACAAAATTCGGTTTGGTTAATAAAGTGTGTTTTATCATAATACTTCACTTGTCATTCCGTGCCCCAAAGGGGCAGGCTCCTCGAGGTAACCATATGTAAATCTACCTGCTGTTGCCGAAGTTGAGTACCTATGCTGAATTTCCGCATAACCGCTTCATCTGCTAACTGCAACATTGCCGACCAAGTGCAGTCCAAATGAAACCCAAACTAACTTCTTAGCTGAGCCATAGTACTATGGACTCATAACACTCACATAATTTACAGCATTGTTTCCCGCAAGAAGCGCGTCTGCTCCGTCAACGAAGTTATCACCTGTCAGGTCTGTCTGCAAATATCCTGCAAGAAATAAATAAGCATCATTGTCAATCAGTTGAGTATCCGATGCGTCAATTGTTCCGTCACGATTTACATCACCTGCAAACAAGCCAAATCTGTCCGGGAAATATGAAAGCCGCTGAACATTACCTCCATAAGCATTTGTGCTGTCTGTGGCAATATTGTAATTGAACGGAAGGCCTCTTGTATAGGTTTCACCGCCGGCCTTGCTCCATGTCTCTATACTGTTTCTGTGAACAATCTTCAGATAATAGTTTCCGTCAAGGGCATTTGGAAAGAAGATCGGAGCTGTGAATGTAAACTGATCAATCACCGAAATGCTCGAGTCAACAGTCACCAGAGGATTGGCAGCCATTTGAAGATAAACTCTGACTGTATCCGTATTATTCAGAAATCCTCCGATGTTGTAGTAACCTTCCGGAATGAGAGTGAGAGTTCCGAATACGGGCGGGTCCAATTCCCTGACCTGTATATTGTCTACATAGATGCTGTTTCCGTTTCCGCTGTATGGCCTGAGTTTGATCTTGTTTGTGCCCGGAGGAAGCGGATATATCTTCTTCTTCCATTGTGTTGCGTTCGGCGTGAAGTCAGTAGATATAGGCGGCGCAGTATTAAGCGTTCCTCCTTTAGAATGTCCATACAAAGCTTCCATTGTATAATACACTAATCCGCCGTCTGTTGAATATAAAGCTGTCAACGAGTCAGGACCCAGCAATGAGTTTGAATTCGGGGCATATGCATAATCAAATATCAGATGTCCGTTAAATTCTGTTGGTATGAACTCAAATGATTCCATTGGCTGAGATTCTCCCACAGGCGCAATATATGAGTTGAATTTACCTGAGCCGGAGTCAATGCCGTATGCGCTTACCGGACTCTGGCTCCAGTAAAACACAGTGTCTGCAACTCCCTGCTCCGGAGCATAAAAATCACTGCTCAATACAAACAACCACCTCGGCGGCCAATATCTATAGAAGTCTGCGTACAATACAAAGAATGGTCCGTTCACGTTCTTCAAGCATTTTGTCTTGCCAGTTATATTAACATATGAAGTCCATGCCTGATATCTACCTGTGTAACCATTTTCACACCAGAATGGCCAAACTTTTCCATTACCTGATGTGATCCCTATATAATCACCCTGATAACCTGCTGCGAGTCCGCCGATTGGTGACGGCGTAAAATTGTGATCAGACACCAGCAAATCTGAGAATGAAACTCCGGCGTCAGTTGATCTTGACAAATAAACTTCTGCTTCAGTGTTTGAGGCACTGTTGCGGGTGCTGTAGTAACACACGTTCACATCACCTGTTTCATCAACCCTGATTGCAGGAAGATATTCATAACTGTTCGGATCAAAATTCTGATTGACTTTTGTTCTTGACCATGTCAATCCCTGATCCGTGGAAGTGTTCAACACGATGTCCGCAACTCCGTCTGCCGGCAAGAAATACTTCTCACCCGTGGCCACATATATATTTCCTCTTGTTGAGCAATTTGTCATGTCCACATCGATCCTCGGAAAACCATTGCATCTGATTCCGTTGAACAATGAACCGGTTCTGATCCCGTTCATATCAACTGCAAAATTTGTTGTGTATGAATAAGATGCACCTCCGTTATTTGACTTTGCAAATCCCATCCAATCCTCAGTAGAGTTTTGCCCGTTGAGAATACTGTGTGCCCAGACAACATAAACAACACCTCCCGGTCCTACCTTTATGTCACATCCCAGATTGAAGTAGCCTGGTGACGGCGCAGGGCTTACAGAAGTAACTGTGCTCCACGTTAATCCGCCGTTTGTAGAATATGAGCTCATGATCTTGTAAAGATTTGCTCCGGCGAATTCAGTATAAACAGTGTACATTCTTCCAAAATATGGACTTGCCGGATCTTCATCGGTTGCAGACATATTCTTGTCCGTGCTGCTGGATGAACCCGGAAGAATTATTGTGTTTGAAAACGAAGCTCCCTGGTTAGTTGAATAGCTTACACCCATCCTTAATGCGGAAGTCAGATATGAGATCATGTAGTTTCCCCTTGCGTTTATTGCCGGTGCAGGATCACCTCCGTTAAAGATTGGAATGTTTCCCGTTCTGATCAGAGTGTCATTCCCTTTCCATGTGAAGCCGGAGTTTGAAGAAAGGTATGTTCCCGTGCTGAGTCCTCCTCCCTGGAATGTATTGGCAGAGCCATAAAACAGAAATGCATTTGTGGGATGCCTTGTAAGAGGCGTTTCGCTCTGAGTTCCGTCTGATCTTGGGTGTATTCGGAAGTTTGGTCCTACGGAGTAAGTCTCAGAATTCACAACGATCTTCCTTGGCGGGGCAGACGGATCTTCAGTTTGCACTGTACTTGGAAGCGCTGAGTAACTTCCTGAAATGTCAATTATTGGAGATGTTCGGGGATCAATTGTCCATCTCGGACTATTGTCTTGAGAGATTGCATTCGAGGTGAATGCTGCAATAGTAAGAAGCGCTATGATTTCCTTCATTCTGTCCTACCTTTATTTACCCAATCTGTAAATAATTCAAATCATAGATTCAATACCTTATTTTGGTACCTTGTTGCTTCGCAAGTTTGTATTTAATGAATCAATGGACGGGAGAATCAAATTCTTTGGTTCACTATAACTAAACGCAATTTGATGGAGGCCTTTTGCATTTTCTTACGATATGTTTTCAATAGTTTTGTAACTATGAGCAATCAAAGACGTGGAGCGGGCGATCGCAGTGAAGGATCCATTATTATGTCCTTACTCTGATGAACTTGAGACCAAAGTCTTTGTTGTGTAATTGTTTGTGCATGGGTCCTTCCTTATTGCCTGCCCGCCTGCAGCAGGCGGACAGGAAGCTTTTAAATGTGAATACTCTTCGGCGGGCCGGCTATTGAAAGCAAGGTGTTCTAATTCCCTTTCCCCGGAGGCCCGCCCGCCATTCACACTGAACCCTTTGTCAGTAACACCGCAGGCGGCCCGGAGGGATCTTCGAAAAAGAACAAGCTGGGTTCAAACATCATTACTTTAAAAATTGTAATACGTGAGATCTTACTTTAGCAAGATCATCTTCTTTGTCATGACATTGCTTCCAGCCGTGAGAACATAGAAATATACACTGCTTGACAGATTATTTCCTTTTAACTCTACAGTGTAATAACCTATGGATCTGCGTTCATTCACAAGAATGGCAACTCTTTTTCCATTGTTGTCAAACACTTCCAGCTTCACGAAGCAATCCTGAGGCAAATCAAAATCAATCCTGGTTTGAGGGTTGAATGGATTCGGATAATTCTGCGACAATCTGAATTTGACCGGCGATCCGACCTTAACAGTTCCTTCTAATTCATGGATTTCAAAGTTTCCATTAGCATCAAGCTGTCTCAACCGGTAGCGATAGATTCCTGTGTTCAGGCCCTTATCCCTGAATTCATAGTTCCTTTGCAAATTCCGCGGATCAGACGATGGTACAAATCCAATCTTCAGCCAAGATGAACTTTCGTATGCTCTTTCAATCTCAAAACCCACATTGCTTGACTCATTTCCGGTAGCCCAATTCAGCACTACAGTGTTTCCGGTCACTTCATGAGTGAACGACAACAGCTCAACAGGCAGTACCGTCTCATTAATACCGAATGCAACTGATAATGAAGATCCAAACATCGGTCCGGGTGTTATAATTTGCCTGTTCGCATTAACATATCTGTACTGAATGCCGTGCTGGAAATATTTTGATCTATTGTTGATCCCGATCGAATGAGGACCCAACGAATCCGCAAGAAGCTTTCTGTGAAATGACATTCCTGTCATTGTGCTGTCATATTGAAATTGAATTGCACCGGATCGTTCACCCTGAAACCAAAACACAGCCTGAAATGAAACATAATCTTCAGGATCGTAATTTTGGTTTTTTCTTGGAACCCTGTCATAAGTAATTGCCAATCTGTCTGAAAAAAGTTTGTACTTTAGGTTTCTTCCCGTTACATCAACGTCACTGAAATCCAGATCACACCAGAACGGGAATACAGCTACAACAGGACTTGCTCCAACAACAGGTGCCGGGTTTGGCGAATGAAAATCAGTTCCGGCAAATGCAATGATCCCGTTAGTTGAAATTTTGAAAGTATCATACAGTGAATAGTAGAAATTAAATCTGTTTTCTCCCATGATTCCGGGAATATTGAAGTAACCGTCATCTGTATTTCCAATTGCCAGAGGAATCGAAGGAATACCATTGGATATGAGAGTTATGCTGCCGGTAGTATCCTCCCAATTGAAAGTTGGATGATAATCTGCGCAAACTGCCTGCGGAGTTGAATTGGCAAAGTGGTATTGCATTTGAAGAGCATCTCCTCTCAGCGGCTCGACTCCCGCATTTGCATTCATTACCCGGAAGTATGATGTCAAAGTGTCATTTTGAACTACTGAATCATTATTCAGCAGGGTACGGACCTTAATAATGTAAAGACCAGTGTCACCGGGTGTTGAATTAAATTCATCAAAGCTCAGATCGTGGCTTTGAAAGGCTCCAATGGTATCAATTCTCAAATCTGTATACAGGGGCGTGTAATCCTTGAAGATTTTACACTCTATACCAAAGCCCTGAAACTGACTCTCACTTCCAAAGTTGTTTATAGTGACTTTGGGATATAGACTGTTCCCGTTAATGCAGTCCCCGAAATAGACCGAATCAGACTTTGGCAGCAACAATTCAGATATGCCAACATCTCTGAGAGGCGGCGTAAGCGATCTTCTCCATACGGATAGTGATGTACCTGCATAGACGAAATCGCTTGAAATGGTAAGTGAGTGTACATTAGACAATTGAGAAGCAGGGAACCCCAATCCAAAGTCCTGCCAGGTTAAGCCATAATTTGTTGAAATATTCACACCGGCAACCATCCGTGAGCCTGATACAGCAAAACCCGGAGCATTGATTTCAGATGAACTTACTTGCCATGAAGATCCCTCATTACTGGTATAGTGAATGCCGTATAATGTTGTTCCTGCGAACAATTTATTTCCATACATAGCCAAGTAGTTAATCCCCTTTCCTTCAAGACCGCATAGTGTCCAGTTTGCACCAGAGTTGTCCGAATAGTAAACTCCAGATCGGGAAGTAAAAATCTTATCATTGATCAGAATGAAGTCTTTAGAATACTTCAATTGACTACTCCTCAAGGTCCAATTGTTTCCGGCATTTCCGGAAACATATATCCCTAATGGATTAGACAAATAGAGAGTGTCTCTGATCACACCTAAAGAAGCGATGTATTTGTTTGAAAGATCTGCAGTGATGTTTGTCCAACTGTTTCCGAGATCATAGCTTACAAACAATCCGTTTAACGTTCCTGCATAGACCGTTGAACCAAATGACTTAATGAAATTTACATTGCGTATTCCATATTCTTGCGTGTCAAATTGCCAGCTTTGGCCGGCATCAGAGGACCTGTAAATTCCTGAGTTAGTGCCTGCAAATATAACACCGCTTGCAGAACTCAATGCAATTACTTTTACGCTTAGGATATCATCACATCTCTTTTCCCAGTGGTATGAAGAGTCACCAGAAAAATAAATGCCTCCTGTGAAAATAGTATCTCCTTTAGTTGCAGCAATGATAAGAGAATCCTTACTTATCAGGCAATTTGAAGATATTCTCCCGTTCATTAATCCGGGATTACTTCTGATCCAGTTAGCTCCAAGGTCAGTTGATCTGTAAATGCCGTCAAAATATGATCCGGCTATCAGAGTCTGACCTATTGCTGTCAATGACCTCACAGAATTATTCGGGAGATTGCCGGTTATTGAAACCCAGTTTGTTCCGGAATTGGTAGTATAGAATAATCCATTTGTTGCTGCCGCGAAGATTCTGGATCCGATAGCCGTGACACTTGCAGGCTGAGTAAGTGTACTGACAGTATTCCATGAGCTTCCCAAGTTGGTGGATCTGTAAGTATTACTTAAAGTGCTCAGCAAAAGGAACGAATCAGCCGAGAGCAAATTCTCAATACTTCCGCTTGTATAGAAAATTGAAGTCCAGTTTATGCCAAAATCATTTGAGCTATAGACATTTCTGTTTGAAGCGGCAAACAGAGTATTACCTATTCGTGTCATGTATACATCGTTCAGATAGGAAATTCCGTTGTTTACATATTCCCATTCCGTTCCTAAGTTTGTTGAACGAAGTATGCCGGAGCTGTTCATTACAAAGAGATAACCATCAGTCGCAAACACTCTCTTGAGTATAATTCCTTCGGGAGTATTGATTGTGACCCAGGTAATTCCGTGGTTTGATGACATATAAAGTGCGGAGTTGTTGTAACCTTGAATTGCATAACAGTGATCATTATTAAAGGAGATTGAAATGAAGTCACCACCGGAGGGTCCTGCTGTTTGTACCCATTGCGAATACGACTCTGCAGACAATGTCATAATGCAAAAGGCAGAAACAATCATCAGAGTTTTCATGCTTCAGTACATTATTTTTGTTCATCATAAAACTGCGCAAACTTCGGAGTTTATGTAAGTCAATAAACTGTACCTAAAATGTGCTCTTCATATCATTCATAAAGCAGGCCAATGAATCCTTCCCGCCTGCAGCGCTGTAGCATATACACTATTTGGAGGGCGCTGTGCTTAAAATCACAAAGAAGAGAAGCGCTTACATTAATTGATAATACCTATTTGATTGCACTTTCATTATCATTCCTGCTTTTCACAGACGGGATGTAAACAAACACCACAAACGGAATAACCGCGGCTGCAAGCATCCAGACTACGGGAAAGTTCAATGCCTGTCCATCTATTACTATTACTTTTACTGCGCTTTGCACAACAGAATGAAGTATGGACGGCGCCCATATTGTGTTTCCGCCTGCTTCAAACAGTCGGGCCAAAGGAAATGAAATTATGGCTGAGAGTAACAGAGATGCCAGTGCAACCTCCCATGGCATTATGAGGCGTCAATAGCACTTTTTCTTATTTACTCTATCCCCGGCTGTGTGCCCGGGGAAGAGACATAAGAACTGCCGGTTCAGTCAGAACACGCTGTTAATAGATCCACTGGATCCGCGTGATTATTGAATTGGTTTTTCCCGTAAGATCAAGCTTATCAAGAATTCCAAATCCGTAGCCGGCTGAAATTCTCCAATGCTGAGTAGCCCACCAGTTAAGGCCAAAGTAGAGCTTGTTAAGAATACCTCCCTGTATTTCCTTGTCGACAAGATCAAGCCTGGAATACCTTGCAACAATTTCCCATGCTCCGGTACCGCCTGTAGGCATCACCCTTCTTGCATAGCCAACCTTCATGTCGTAAGGCCTCTGCTCGCCTGAGATCACCCAGCTTCCCGTAACATAGAATCCGTTGAATGTCGGATTTGTGTGGTCATAGCTTGAGACCCACGACTGAACGTATTCGCTCAGGATCGAGAAGTTCCTGTAATTCCAGAGCGCTTCAAGGCCTGCACTCCATGAGTGATCAGCCGGAATATCTTTTGTATCTACGTAGAATGGACCTATGTTTGATTCATTCCTTCCTCTGTATCTCAGAAGTCCGCCTGCCGCCTGATTATATCTGGAACTGGCACCCAAATGAAGATACATCTTTTTCTTTTCGTCGTACACCGGCAATCCGGTAATTCTCGCAGTGAACTGTGTTCCGTTTTCCTCAAACGAGATATCTTTCGTAAACCAGTCATTGAAAGCCCCAATGGAAAAGGTCATTCTGTCTTTGAAGAATGTATTCGCAAATTTCACACCGACACTTCTGCTCTGGAAGAACGGATTGAGGATCCTTTCAGTATTCGGCAGATTTGCAGCATCTCCGACCATTTCATAAATGAATGTTTCCTTGATCTTTCCCAAAGTCAAAGACCCCAGTAACTTGTTCAGATAAATTGAAAGATACAGGTCTGTCACGCCAAAGGTGGGATCTTCAGGCGCTCTGTCAAAGCCCTTATACTCCACGCTGAGATAGTATTTCAGCGGGTTACTGAATTTAAATTTGCCCGAGAAAGTTATCCGGCCTGATCTCAGATCGATCTTGCTTTCCTGTTCTCCAACCTGTTCCACGCTCTCACTGTCCTGCCCGTTCCAAGTGTAATCCACAATAGGAGCAAATCCAATTTTCAAAGAAAAGGCACTGCCGTCAAACTCGCTCCATTTGAGCCATTTGGAAGGAATGTCAGGAATGAAATATTGCCCGGACCTTGCTGAGTCCGGAAATACCTGGACCTGGGAAGAATCTACATCTTCCATGAACTGTGCATTTGCATTCAAAGTGCAAATCAATATTACAATGCATGCAACAGCAGCCGAATGAATGAAACGGTGAATTTTCAAAGTCAAAAATTTTCAATTAACAGATGTGAGGGAACCGTAATTCAAAGCTGTTAAGAATATGATGAAAGATGCAAACAAGTAGAATACAATTCTGACACAAGGCAGGGAAAAATTTTCTGAATTGTGAACAGCCGCACGAAGACTCTGTGCGGTTAGCGCAGGGCAACACAAGTATTCATGAAGCCAGATCAGCCTAGCACTATTGCCTCCCTCATATGCCCTGTTTAGGAATCGGAAGGGAAAAAGTGTGGATGCTTCGCTTGGGATGTCAGCAAAAGTATGGATCCTTCCCGCTACAGCGTAACAACCCAAACACTCTTTGGATGGCGGGCAAGCGCTTCGCTCAACATGACAAAGGAGAGAGTTTTTAGTTAGAAAGAAGTTGAAGTCTCTTCACCAAAGCTACACGAATCGTTTGTCATCCTGAACAAGCGAGGAAGCGGAGAGGAGGAACGCAGTGAAGAAGCAACATACAGTTTCAATTCAGTCAGCACTTTGACAGCGGGGCTTGCCCAAGCTTGGTCCTGGGCAAGAGGAAGGTCTTTACGGTCGAATAGCGCTCACAAAGTTTCCGGCATTATTGTCTGCAATGGCAAAGTCGGTTCCGTCAACGAAGTTGTCGCCCGTAAGGTCCGTCGCCAAATATCCGCCAAGGAAGCCGATCGCGTCATTGTCGATCAAACTGAGATCTGTCGCATCAACTGTTCTGTCCTGATTCACATCGCCCGAGTAAAGTGCAAAACGCACGGGAGAATCATCCACCTGAGTCATATTACTTCCGTATGACTGCCCGGCAGATGACGAAAGATCTAAGCTTGATGGCGTTGAACCGGACAGCGCCATCGGAACTGAGCTCCAGGTTTCGATTGAGTTTCTGTGACTGACAGCAATATAATAGTTTCCGTCAGGCGCAGACGAGAAAGTAAATGCGGCTGTTCCGTTCATGCCTATCACAAGCTTGCAAACATCCGCCACTGCAAACGGAGATGAAGGATTTCTGAGTTCGGCAATGACCGTGTCGCTGATCTGAACGTTTGATGCAGGGTTGTAAAATCCTTCAATGAACATTGTCATATTCAGAAGCATACCCTGCGGCTGTGAATACTTGATTGTCAGATAGTCAAGGGTCGCTGCAGTGGTGTATCCCGAAACCATAATGTTCCCGATTTGATCGAGTCCTATGTGCAAAGCCTCTTCCGAGTAGGACGAATCATATCTTTCAACCCATTCTTCATTTCCCGAAGAGTTGTACTTGATCAACACAGGATCCATGTCAATGCCTTCTTCATCCATGCTTGTTCCGACAATATAGACGTTTGACAGATCGTCAACTGCAATGCTGTTTCCGGCATCATCAAGGTCAACACCGTCATTGTTGTAAAAACTAAGCCAGGATTGTGTGCCGGAAGAATTGTAACTCACGGTCGCAATATCATTGTATGGACTGTTTATGCGCGAAGTTCCTGTAACTGTCACATTACCGGATCCGTCAACGGCAATATCCGAAGGTATGTCCTGAGAGTTTCCCGGGCCGGTGTATACCTTTCTCCACATTTCCGAACCAGATGAATTGTATTTCAAAGTAATGTAATCGGTCCCGTTCGTATCTGTCCGTGATGAGCCGGTAATGTAAACGTTTGAATTTCTGTCCAGAACAAATCCCTTGAGAACATCATTTTCAAGATTACTTGCGCTTGTGTATCTCCTTGTCCATACAGTGTCACCGGATGAGTTGTATTTAATGGTAAAGAAGTCTTCACCCGTGGCGGCCGCAACACTTCTGCCGGCAACATAAACCGCGCCCGACATATCAGACGACACAAACAAACCTTCATCAAGCTGATTGGCGCTGTTGCCGTAAGTCCTGTTCCACACAGGCGATCCGGCAGAATTAATTTTGATCGTCACAAAGTTGGTGTTCGTGCCTGACAGCCTCGTTCCGCCCGTAACGTAAACATTCCGCAGACTGTCAACATACAATGACATTGCATAGTCAGAGAGGTTTGCAGTTCCTCCCCAGATATATGACCATCTGAATACACCTGCAGAACTGTATTTAATGACTATGACATCGAAGTTATTTGAGGAGATGAAAGTCCTTCCTGCCACATAGACATTTCCCGAATCATCCGAGCTGATTGCAACTGCTTCATCCAGCCCGTTTGCGACTCCATTATAGGATACAGCCCATTGCTGAACACCTGCCGGGGAATACTTCACCGTCGCAATGTTGTATGAGCTTCCCGAAGCAAATGATCTGCCGGTCACTATTGTATTTGATGAGTTGTCAGTTGTCATCGCAATTACTTCATCTGTATTATTGCCCGCGCCGTTGTAAGTTCGGACCCATTCCCTTACGGGCTGAGAATACGAAGCGATATGCAGAAGCATTACGAGGGGCAGTGCCATAATGAGTGCAGCCGGTGTTCTGATGTACATTCTGTATTTGTTTGAGTTGTAAACGTGTGTTAATCAACATAGGCAAACTGCACAAAATAACTGCAATATTCCATTAGACTTTTTTGCAAATATTGGAGATTTCAGAAGTGCGGAGAATCCAAGCCAACAGGACTCCGCATATCCGGCATATATGTGATACTGAAAGCACTGCCGAAATTGCGACTTCGGAATCTTGCGAATTTGTAACAAGAGGGTTATAGCTGACCTCGGCAATCCGGATTTGAGAATGGCATTGATCTGAACATTTGATCATTAACTCTTGCCCGGTAAGTTTGTGCGGAGAAAATGCGGTAAGGAGAACTAAAGTCAGTAACAGTCTGGATTTCTCCCGGCTTGCCGCCTGTGAGTGTCTTATGTTTCACCAGACGCAAAAAGGAATCCCTCCAGGAGTCTCATGAGAAAACGAGACTAAGGAGGGATTCAAAAGAGGTTTAGCTGATCTGAATTACGGCCTTATCACACCAACAAAATTGGCGGCATTGTTATCAGCGATTGAGAAATCACTGCCGTCAACAAACCCGTCTCCGTTGATGTCAGTTACGATGTAGCCCGATGCAAAGTTGAATGCATCGTTATCAACCATACTCACATCAGTAGCGTCTATCGTCCCGTCCTGATTTGCATCACCCGAATAGATCGTCCATTTTGTTCCGGAGAGTTTCAGATTGTTTCCGTAAGCCTGTGAGGAAGAGGATGTGAAAGAATAGTTCAATTGCCCTGAAATGAAACTGACCGGAAGAGCGCTCCAGGTTTCAATTGAATTCCTGTGTTCAACAACAAGATAGTATGGCACACCATTAACGGCGTTTGGGAAATTCGCCGTAACGTCACCCTGTGAATTCATCACAGAGTTTGCCGATTCAACCAATGCAAAAGGCGCAGTAGAGTTTCGAAGTCGTATCGTGAGAGTATCGGACACGGAAGTGTTGTTCACAGGATCATAGAGGCCTTCGGTGGTTGCGTTCAGATTCAGGACAAGCGGCGACGGCAGTACATCCACCCTGAAGCTCTGTCCCCAGTTCCATGCATCACCGGTTGAATTGCCGTTGCTGTTGGTCGCATTGCCTGTATAGAAAATGGTGTCTGCAGTTGCAAAGGACGGTGCGGTATAAGAGAACAGCAAAGTAACACTGCCTCCGCTTGCAGGGATGTTTGCAGTGTGAACAAGCTCCTGATTGAGAATTGAAAGCTCCGGTGAAACCACACCAAGCGTTCCTGACCTGACAGCAATATCTATCCCTGCGCCTGTTTTGCCTGAACCGAAAATCGTTACAGTGTAGGTTGCTGATTGACCTGCATACACCTGCTGAGGACCGCTAACCAGAACTGAAGTAGAAGCGCTGTAAGAACCGTGGCAACTGCATCCGCTAGTAGTGGTCTTAAGCGTTCTTCCCGAGATTCCTCCCGAACGGGCATACACGATCGTATAGACAAGAAATGTAGCAAAAAGGGATATTGCAATTGTTACTGAAGATCTTCGGATCTTTCCTGTTATTTTCATGATTCATTAATTTTGCCGGCTGATTCCAAATTACTCATTATATTCCGTATGCAAATTGACTTAGGTCAAATTTGCTTTGCCGGAAGGAACCTCCGTGTGTTGACTGCTTGATCCTTGTGCCTCCTTTACTGCAATGAAAGGTTGCAACGCAGGATTTTTATTCAGTCAGGCTGAATGCCGGCACTTCATGAACATCAACCAGATGCGGCTTTTCGAACTCATACACATAAGGCACTGTGATTATGACTCCCGCCTCTATGTGATTTTTGTTTCCTCTGAGCAGGTCGAAGTGGTCGCAGGAATCGGCAAGTGACTTGATCTGCCCGTCTTCTGCCGCAGGGTCATTGTATGTATTGACATCCTTTATGGCGCGGAGTTTCGCCGTCAGATTTTCGAAGGTGTCTTTCCAGTTTGAGCCATCTGCTTCAACGATCTTATAAACAGTCAACGGCATTTCACCAACGCTGTTCAGCGATGCAGAAGCTGTATCGGGATCAGCTACGCGTGATTTTCTGTCCCTCACTTTCCATACGGCAATGTCTTCCGGGCTGAGGCTGTCTATCTTCTCAACTTCCTTCACGAACACTCTCAGCTTCTGCCTGAAGATATACTCATTTACGCCTGCCTTAAGGGGAACATGCGTGGCTGTTGCGGGCTTGATGTACTGCATGCCGTACACTTTTGCGGATTGTTTCAGATCTCCTCTGAAGTTCTCAACCCACTTCCTTGCCTGCTCGAGGGCATCAACGTAGGCATCGTATGTTGCCTTTACGTCCTTTTCATAGTCACGCTCATGCGAGCAGTAGAAGGACCTGCCGATTATTATGGTTGAGGTTGCTTTTTCGGAGAAGAGATCCCTGGGATGAACATCCTTGTTGATCATGGTGTGCTTAACCTCCTTTCAAAAAGGTTAGTGTGTATTTCGGACTTGGTTAAACTTACGCAGACCGGGGTGTATGAGATAGTCAAATTTTTTTCTCATTCGGCGTCCGGGTTCCAATTGTCTTGCCTTACCATTTCCATACCTGCCAATTGCCAGGCATCCTCCCGGTTCAATGACACGACCATGGTTGCAATATAAGATTTAACTGATGCAGAAATGTGAATAACATATCTTGAGAGTGATGAAGTCCGTCACATTCTATGCGTTGAGCAGATCATTTTGAATGGATTCTGCTGTAACGGTTGAGTCATTCAATCCGCTTTCATCTTTAGGACGAATTGAGTAATATGATTGAGGATTTGATCTTTAAACTTCTAACACATCATTCTCATGAAGAAATTTATTGACCTTAAATCCCCAAAACTTTTGCTCTTTCTTCTGATCCTAACTGCAAACGCTGATACTCATTCTCAGATCAGCGAATGGCATGCCCGGGGGCCCGGAGGCGGAGGAGCGCTTTTCTCTCCAAGCTTCAATCCACACAACATCAATGAGGCATACATCGCCTGCGACATGAGCGAACTTTTCCGGACCACCGACCTTGGCGCCACCTGGAAGGATGCAGGCTTCACAAACATCACCGGCAACAACGGCGCAAATGTGAGATTTACAAATGACCCTCAGATACTTTACTGCATCAATTTTGCCAATGACCTCATGACTCCTTTCAAGAGCACAAACGGCGGAATGAACTGGTTTGCAGTTGCGTCTGATCCAACTTACGGCGGAGCGTACAGTCTGAGCGCAAGCAACGAAAACTCAGCGGTTGTGCTTGTGTCTGACTACACAACTCTCCACTTCTCCTCTAACGGCGGAAATACTTTTACGCAGAAATATTCGAATGCAAACGGATGCTATGTGGCCGGTATGTTCTTTGACGGCAATAACATATTTGCCGGGCTCGACAACGGCCTGCTTGTTTCAACAAACGGAGGAACATCATTTGCTTTGTCTTCAATCACCGGCATTCCCTCAACTGAAGCCGTCGTATCTTTTGCCGGAGCAAAGGAAGGATCAACAGTGAGGTTCTATTGCGTTACACTTGGAAGCGGTGACGTCTATCCCGGAGTAACGGGCGCCGACCACAGCTCGTTCAGAAATGTTTACACACTTGAGTGGGGACAGACTTTCTGGACACAAAGGATATCCGGTATAGCTGCATCTCACGATCCTTTCTTTGTATCAATGTGCCGCACAAACGTAAACACAGCTTATCTGGCCGGCGGAAGCGATGCCGGAGATCCGGTTGTTTACAGGACAACAAATGCGGGTATTAACTGGACAAGCATATTGCTTACCGCAAACAATCAGAACATATTCACGGGCTGGAGCGGATTCAGTGGTGACAGAGGCTGGTCATACGGAGAATACGCTCTCGGCTTTCAATGCTCCCCTACCGATCCGAGTTATCTGATGCTGACTGATCTTGGCTTTCCGCATCTTTCAACTAACGGCGGCGCTACCTGGAAGCAGGCTTATGTGAACAATGCAGATCAGAACCCGATGAATCAACCCACACCGAAGGGCAAATTCTACTCCACTACCGGCCTGGAAAATACAAGCTGCTGGTGGCTTGTGTGGGCGGATTCGAGCAATATGTTCGGATGTTACTCCGACATAAGGGGAACCCGCTCAACCGACAAAGGAGAGAAGTGGTCGTTTGGTTACTCCGGGCACAGTTACAACACAATGTATCATGCCCTGAAACATCCTTCAACCGGCGTACTGTACGGCGCGACCTCCTCAGTACATGACATGTATCAAAGCACCTACCTTACGGATACAAGGATAAACAGCGGTACGGGTGCGATCCTGTTTTCCGGAAGTAAAGGGGCGAATTGGTCAGTGCTTCATGACTTTGCACATCCCGTAATATGGCTCGCACTTGATCCGAACAATCAGAACAGGATGTATGCCAGCGTTATTCACAGTACACTCGGTGGAATATTCGTGTCTTCCGACATTCAGAACGGATCTTCATCCACCTGGACAAAGCTGAGCAATCCGCCAAGAACTGAAGGACATCCTTTCAACATTCGTGTGCTGAACGACGGTACATTGGTATGCTCGTATTCAGGCCGAAGGAATTCCTCAGGTGTTTTCACTGCAAGTTCGGGTGTGTTCATCAGTACAAACGGCGGAAGCAGTTGGACGGACAGATCAGCTCCGGGCATGCTTTACTGGACAAAAGACGTTGTGTTTGATCCGCATGATGCATTGCAAAACACATGGTACGGTTGTGTGTTCAGCGGCTGGGGCGGCCCGCCCAACGGACTCGGCGGCCTTTACAGGACCACAAACCGCGGAACGAACTGGACAAGGATCAACAGTCTTGACCGTGTAGGATCATGCACCATAAGCCCTGTTGATCCGAATGAGATGTACATATCAACCGAAGTTAACGGCCTGTGGCACACCAGTAACATCAACGCACCTGCTCCGACATTCACGCAGGTTTCAGGCTACACATTCAGACAGCCGGAAAGGATAATTTACAATCCCTATGAGCCGAATGAAGTCTGGGTTACGAGTTTTGGAAACGGAGTTAAGAGAGGTTATGTGACTCAGCAACCTGCGGTTCTTGAACTTACTGCAGGCATAGAGGGATTCTATGACGGAGTTACTCAAGTGAGAGACACACTAAGAGTGAAGCTTCGCAGTCAGTCATCTCCTTTCACTGCTGTTGATTCATCAGTTTCATATTTTGACAGTAGCGGGAATGCAACACTGAATTTCACGAATGCAAGCGACGGAAGTTATTATCTGCAAGTTGTTCACCGGAATTCAATCGAAACATGGAGCTCCGCTCCGCTCAGCATTAACAGAGGACAGATAACAGTTTTTGACATGACGTCGTCGCAATTGCAGGCTTACGGCGGCAACATGAAATATCTGTTCGGGAAATGGGCAATGTTTTCCGGCGATGCGGACAGAGACGGAATAGTGGATGGCAATGACATGTTGCTGATTGACAATGCTGCGTACCAGTTTCTTGCAGGTTACCTGCCGGAAGACCTTGACGGTAATGACTATGTGGATGCTACTGATCTTGGAATTGCGGAGAATAATGCATTTAGTTTTGTGGGTGTTGTAAGGCCTTAATCCCCCCCGGCCCCCCTTTCTACCGAAAGGGGGGGAGAGACTTCAATAAGTGTATTGTGCCATTTGGAGAATCCCTCACGACAATCCTTTCTACCGAAAGGGGGAGAGGGGCTTCAATGAGTGTGTTGTGTTATTCGAAGAATCCCTTACGGCAATCCTATATAACGAAAGGGGGAGAGGGGCTTCAATCAGTGTATTGTGCTATTCGGCGAATCCCCCCCGGCCCCCCTTTCTACCGAAAGGGGGGGAGAGACTTCAATAAGTGT
>CAZTQR010000061.1:0-302 GCA_964615795.1 uncultured Ignavibacteriaceae bacterium | reverse complement strand
TTGGAGAATCCCTCACGACAATCCTTTCTACCGAAAGGGGGAGAGGGGCTTCAATCAGTGTATTGTGCTATTCGAAGAATCCCTCACGGCACTCCTATCTAACGAAAGGGGGAGAGGGGCTTCAATGAGTGTGTTGTGCTATTCGAAGAATCCCCCCGGCACTCCTTTCTGACGAAAGGGGGGGAGGGGGCTTCAATGAGTGTGTTGTGCTATTCGGCAAATCCCCCCCGGCCCCCCTTTCTACCGAAGAGGTTGTCTCAAAACCTGTCATTAGAAATGATTATTTTTGCGGAAACAAAATC
>CAZTQR010000060.1:0-20006 GCA_964615795.1 uncultured Ignavibacteriaceae bacterium | reverse complement strand
CGGGCCTGCCCGAATCTACATCGCTGTTATGAAGTGAATTCACATTCATAATTCATTAATTTGGCGCTCATTATTACAGGCAGATGGAATATAAGGATACAAAGCTGATAGTCTTTCTCAGGACACTGACGAAAGACGAGATGAATGAACTGGAGAAGTTTCTTGCATCACCTTATCTCATAAAGGGCAGGGACCCGCTCCCACTCTTCAGGATTCTCAAGAAGCATTACCCGGGCTTCACACAAAAAGACTTCAGCGAAGAGGCCGTGCTGAAGGAACTGATCCCGGGTGCGGGCCGTGACAACAGAAATGCATTGAACACTCTGCGCTCACTCTCTTCATACCTGCTCAAGGCCGTTGAGGATTTTATGTGTGTCTCGGAAACAAGGAACAGCATGACTCTCCGCAACAGGACGCTTCTTGCACAACTTCTCGACCGCAATCTCATAAAGAGCTATCCGCAGTACCTCAAGGACGCTTACAAAGACCTTCACGAACTGGAAAGCCGGAAGGGCCCGGACAACCTGGAACGCTATCATCTCGAAAAGCTCAATTCAAGGTACTCCTATACTACGATGGAGATGGAAGATTACTTCAGCCACAATTCGGAATATGTGAAAAATCTCTCGGCTCAGTTCTGGATAGACCTGCTAGCCAATGCAAAGTCGCGGATACTCGGCAAGGACAACCACAACATAATCATGAAGAACAGTTTCATCGAAGACCTTCTTGCCAGGATCGATCTCGACAGCATTATCACGCTTTATGAAAATACGGGAAATGAATTCTACCTCAAGTTTCACTACCGCCTCTACCGGTTTCTAAGTTCGGGAAGCGATATGGAATCGTTTCACATTGCAAGAGACCTGTTCCTCAGGAGCCGAAAACAACTGAGCGCAAACGAGCTTGTCTATTACTATTCGGAACTCCTGAATATGTATCAGACGAGGTTCATTCCTGTCAATCCTGTCACAAAGAAGGAAATGCTGGAACTGTTCAGGTCATGCCTGGCCGACAGGGCATACAAGATCTCCGATGAAGACTTCATGCATCCGCTGTTTTACAGAAACGTGATACTTTGTGCGGACTATCTCCAGGAATGCGAATGGGCATATGAGTTCATTGACAAGTATTCGGCTGAGCTTCGTCCCGAGCTGAGGGATAATCTCTCGCTGTACTCAAGAGCGCTGATCGACTACCGGCTTGGAAAATATGAAGAGTCGCTTTCCAACATTGCCAAGGTCAAATACGACCTTGTTGCATTCAAGAGCGATGTGAAGACGCTTATGCTGAGAATATTCTACGAGCTGAAGCTTGAAGACCAGGCGGCGGCTGTTGCGGATTCAGCAAGGCACTACATAAAGACTGCAAAGGAATTCAACGATTATTTCAGGACGGGTTACAGAAATTTCCTGAACTTCTACATGAAGATCCTGAAACTCAGGGTATCCGATGCAAGAAGCAAATCAGCCGATGCTAAAATTCTTGGAAAAGAGATGGATGCCGAGAAGAATCTGATTCAGCGCAAGTGGCTCATGGAGAAGATTGAGGAGATGCTCTGAGCTGACTTCAGGAAGTGAACACACCGCCGGTCTGTGAAATGTGCAGAGAGTCTCAGCATACATCTCAAAGCAATTACCTCCCTGTTTCAATTGCAGACAAAGCGTCCTCTGAAGGACGCTTCGTGTCTCCGCAGCAGTTTGTCTTCTGAATGCTTTCGATCAACATAATGATCTGCAGGTATCACGGGACCATCTTCGATACAAAATTCGATGAGTTGTTGTCAACTATCAGTGCATCAGTTGCATCCACCGAGTAATCTCCGTTCACGTCCGTATCGAGATATCCCGCCGCAAAGTTGTTTGCATCATTGTCTATCAGCAGGGCGTCCGTGGCATCCACTATCCCGTCCTGATTCACATCGCCGCTGTAGATTGCATAGCGCACGGGGGAGTTGTCAACAAGCACAGTGTTGTTCATGTAGGCCCTGTTCTGCTGAACGGCCATGTCGTATTCGGTTGCAATATTCCGCTTGAATTCCATGTAGCCGGAGCTCCACGTCTCAATGCTGTTCCTGTGCCGCACGTCTATCCAGTAGTTTCCCGGAGCAACGTTTTTGAAATAGAATCTTGCCGTGAAACTGAGCTTGCTCACGACCGCCTTCGCACTGCCTGCAATAGCGTAGGGGTAAGAAGCATTATGCAGATTGACCGTAATCGTGTCCTGCTTGTTCAGTGTTTCCGAAGAAGGATCGTAAAATGCCTGAAGCACAGTTTTAAGCTTGAGTATGAGATGATTCTCGGGATGAGATGAAATGAACAGATATCCCCGCCCGTTTTGCGGCGATGTGACACTGCTCTGATATGCTCCCACAAGCAGGTCGCTTTGACCGTCTGCATTCACATCACCGGCTCCCGAAAGAAACCATCCGAAGTACTCTCCCGTCCTTCCTGTAAGAACAATGTCGGGGTTATTGTTGATATTACTGCTGCTGAAATAAACATATGCCCTGCCTGCATCGGTACCGCCCGCATCGTTGTAAGATGAGCCGATGATAAGATCCGGCCTGCCGTCACCGCTTACATCGCCGGCGGAAGCCACACATATTCCGAACCAGTCGTTGGAGCTTTCACCGTAGTAGTTCATGTCTGCGGTATTGTTCATCGGGAGGCCTCCGTAATAGAAGTAAGCCCTTCCTGCATCAGTTCCGTTCTGATCATTTCTGAATGCACCGATGACAACATCACCGAAGCCGTCGCCGTTCGCATCACCGGCAGAAGCAGTGCTGTACCCGAACCAGTCACCTGCGGCGGAGCCGTTGAACGTCAGATCGGCAATGTTATCGGGAAAAGGTGACCCGAACAGGATGAATGCCTGTCCCGCATCTGTTGCAAATGCATCGCTTCCGCTCGCTCCAATTATGATGTCTCCGAATGAATCTCCGTTCACATCTCCTGCGGAAGCAACTGATACGCCTAAGTTGTAGGAAGATGCGGCTCCCGTGAAGACAACATCTACGACGTTGTTCATAGACGGGCTTCCGAAATAGATATAAGCCCTTCCGGCATGACTACCTCCCGCATCGTTATAAGGTGAACCGACTATCACATCCTGCCAGATGTCGCCAATGTTGTCTCCGTTGAAGTTACCCGCACCGGCCACTCTGAATCCGAACTGATTATCGGCAAACTCGCCGGTGAGTATTACATCGGCAACGTTGTTCATTGAGGCGCCGCCGTAGAATATGTATGCGCGACCGGCATTGGAACCCGCGGCGTCATTCAGCGGAGCGCCGACAATCACATCACCGTATCCGTCACCGTTAACATCTCCGGTGCCTGCAACTGAAAATCCGAACTGATCACCGGGAGCAAGTCCATTGAGGATCACATCGGGTATGAAGTCCATCGGGTTTCCGCCGAAGTAAATATAAGCACGCCCTGCATCAGTCCCGGCCGCGTCATTTAGGCGCGCACCAACAATTACATCCGCAAATCCGTCGCTGTTCACATCCCCTGCCGATGCTACCGCATAGCCCATCCAGTCGCCGGCCGCTTCACCGTCAAATACAGCATCATGCAGGTCTGTATAAGAGCGTGTGTAAGTAAAAATGTACGCGCTTCCCTGACTCGAAAGCCCGTATCCGCTTGCAATGATGTCGGTGTTGCCGTCTCCGTTCACATCTCCGGCGAAAGATACCGACATACCAAAGTAAATGTTTGTGTTCACGTCTTCCCCTGCCAGCACAAGATCGGGAACGTTATCCGGAGATGCTGAGCCGAAGTGCATATAAACTCTCTTTGCGGGATTTGATGTAACGGCAAAATCGCCGTAGCCGTCTTTGTTGTAATCACCGATGTCAGCAATGCTTCCCCCAAGCTGATAGTTAACATCAAGCCCGATCATCGTTACATCTGCAACTGCATCAATTGCGGGAGATCCGAGATACAGTTCCACGCGTCCTTTGGAATCCGGAATGAGAAATGAGGGAGTGAGACCGCCGATGAGAACATCGTCATAGCCGTCAGAATTTACATCACCGGCGGCAGACACCGCCGAGCCCTTTTTTGCGTTAACTCCGGCACCCGTAAAGGTCTGATCAACAACATTATTCATCGAACTTCCTCCGAGAAAGAGGTATGCTTTGCCTTCGCTGTTTGCGCCTTCGTAAGGAGCGCCCACGATAACGTCATCGTATATGTCACCGTTCACACTTCCAATGCCTGCAACGGAAATTCCGAATGCACCGAGATTTCCGGTGAGTGTTACATCCGAAACGTTGTTCATGGTTGCTCCGCCGTAGAATATGTATGCAGCGCCAACTCCTCTTGCTCCAACTATCACATCGTCATAGCTGTCTCCGTTAACATCTCCTGCAGATGCAACAGCTGAACCGAAGTAATTGTTTGGCGTGAAACCCGATAGTATGAGATCCGGAATGTTATCCATCGAAGCGCTTCCGAAATAGATGTATGCTCGTCCTGTTGCAGAGTTTCCGCCTTCCGCGCCAATAATTATGTCATCGTATCCGTCACTGTTCAGGTCACCTGCAGATGAGATCGAATTTGAGAAACTTTCCGGTCCATTCGGGGCATATATTATCAAACCCGCTGAATTTGCGAGTGACTGTCCGCCGAAATAAACATATACCTGCTCATAATTTATGGAATTGGCCATTACATCACCGTAACCGTCTCCGTTAAGATCCCCGGCATCAGAACACTTCAGCCCGAAGTAATCGAAGCCGCCCGGGCCGGAGAAACTTGCGATCGGAAGCGGTGTGCGGTTGCGTGTGTTTGTATAAAGCCAGGCCTTGCCTGCGTCTGCTCCGTTCTGATCATTGTAAGGAACTCCAACGATAATATCTCCCATACCGTCCCTGTTCACATCACCTGCCGAGGCAACGCAGAATCCGAACTGATCGTTTGGAATGCCTGCCGAAAGCACGGCATCAGGTACACTATTTACGCTCGTTCCGCCGTAATATATGTAAGCGCAACCCGTGTTTGTCCCGCCGTTGTCATTCTGCCGCGCACCAACAATTACGTCTTTGAAGCCGTCTCCGTTGACATCAAAGTCACCTCCAACGCTTACTCCGAAGAAATCCGCGCCGCTGACACCATACATCGCGACATCCGCAACACTGTTCAAAACCGAACCGCCGTAGTATATGTATGCCGCTCCTGTCTGTGAATTGTGCTGATATGCTCCTATGATCACATCACTGAACCCGTCTCCGTTCACATCGCCGGCATATGCGAGACTTGATCCGAAATAATCCGCATATGTTGCACCTGTAATAATAAGATCGGGACCATTATCCATGTTGGCCGATCCTAAGAAAAGTAATGCTTTGCCGTAAAGGCTCGCTCCAACAAACCCCTCACCTATGATAATGTCGGAATATCCGTCACCATTGAAATCTCCGGCAGAAGAAACTGCATAACCAAAGCCTGTGACAGGTTCTGCGCCGAAGAATGTCAGATCGATGCTGTTGTTCATCACTGCAGAACCGAAAAAAGCATAAGCCTTTCCGTTGTAGCCCGAATTTGCGTATGCGCCGACTACTACATCAGAGTAACTGTCGCCGTTCAGGTCACCGGCATGAGAAACAGAAATGCCGAAGAGCTCTCCGGTGCCTTGTCCCTGAAGAGTTACGTCGGCAGTGTTGTTCATTGGGCTGCCGCCAAGATAGATGTAAGCTCTTCCGTCATTTGAGGACACAGCAATTGCGCCGGCGATGACATCTGCATATCCGTCAGCATTCACATCCCCTGCAGAAGAAACCGAAAACCCGAGTTTGCCTCCGGCAACTGTACCGGTGAGGATCACATCTGCATTGTAGTCAATGATCTGCCCTCCGTAATACACATACACTCTGCCCGCATCGGTGCCACCGGCATCGTTGAACGGTGCGCCGATCACAATGTCGGAATAGCCGTCACCGTTAACATCTCCTGCAGAAGCGACTGAGAAGCCGTAATAATCAACAGCCGCCGCACCGCTGAATGAATACTCCTGAAAAGCATCTCCTTCAGGTTCCGTGCTTCGTGAAGAACCGGGATCATTTGCAAGCGGCGCTCCGTTTTCATCAAGATATTTGGTGACCTGCATGCCTTGCTTAATACCGGGAGGATCGGGAATGCAGTCCCTTGAATCAGAACTCTGACTGAATGAGTTTGTGAGGGAAGCAATGATGCATAGTGCGGACAATGCCGCCGGGCGGAATATGTTTTTCATAAGTGATCTTCTGATTTATGGCGCAGAAGCAAACTAAGCAAATTATTTCTTTATTATTCAAAAAAATTTTTCCGGAAGAGAAGTTCAAAGAGGATGGGAATTACCGGTGTTATAAACTTGCCTGCGGCAATCTTCAGTTGCAGACGGATGAAGCGAATACGTGCACAGGAGAATTATCACAGTACTTTTCAGACTTCTCCGCAATTACACGAACAGGCACATAGTGCCTGCTCTGTACTGCTGAATGTTGTTGTGCGGAAACTCTCCCGCGAAACTTGCCGGACAAATCCGGAACGGCCGGTCACTTCACAAGAGCCATCTTCTTTGTGGATGTGAACTCGCCCGCCTGAATTGTATAGAAGTATGTTCCCGAAGGAATGTTGCCCGCGTTGAACTCTGCAGAGTAGCTTCCCTTTGACTGAACTTCATCAACGAGTGTTGCCACGTTCCTTCCGATGGCATCAGTAACCGTGAGTTTCACTCTTGATGTCTTTGGAACATGGTAAGTTATCACTGTGAGCGGATTGAACGGATTCGGATAATTCTGGGAAAGAGAATAATTCTCCGCAACATCGGTTCCGGAACCGACGGAAGTTGTGCCGCCGAGCCGCAGAACATAGAGTCCCGTAGCGATATCACTTGCTATGATCCTGCCTGAAGGAAAGAACGGATAAATATTCCAGCATCCCTGATACGCCGTGCTGTTCACGCCCGGATATGTATCATAATGCCCGACTTCCACGGGGCTTGCAGGATTCTGTATATTGTAAACGATCACGCCCGCTCTGTAGTGAGCGAGATAAAGAGAGTCGCCCTTAATGTAAGCATTGTGAACCATCGAAGCATTGTCATAGGGAACGATCTCCGAGAGCTGAATCTGGTTTGATATGTCGCTGATGTCCCAAAGCTTTGCATGGTTTGAACCGCCCTCGTCAGTTGTAACGAGAATTCTTCTGTCGTCAGATGTCCATGCATTGTGGGTTACCGCTCCGGGATAAGTGAACTCACGTATGAACTTTATCGAGTCTTTGTTTCGTGCATCAAGAAGCACCAGATAGCCGGCTGAAATGGCTGCGGCATAGATAGTATCGTTCTTGATGAAGCAGTCGTGAACATATCTTGTGCCCCATTGTCCGCGCTTCACGGGATTTTCCGGATCCAGAAGGTCGAGGATGAAGACGCCGCCGTTGTTGTAATTACCCCCGTTGCAGTAAAGATACCGGCCGTCCTGTGATATCGAATGGCTCCTCGTATATCCGGAGAATGTATAGCTTCTCACAAAGTGTATAGAATCGGGGAGATACTGAAGATCAACTATCTGCACGCCCGCACCGCCCTCAGACACTATATAAAGGTAGTGGGAGTAGGTCTTCATTTCGCGGTAATTGTAAAATGAGCCCGGACCAGGGACGGTACCTTTGTTGACTATATTCGGCGCATCCGTTATGTCATAGACCGTTGTGCCCGCATAATGCCCGATTATTGCATATTCCCTGCCTCCGGCCACGTAACCCCAGCAGGCCGCGTAATACCAGCCGGACGGAGTTCCGCCCGAAAAGAACTCATGTTTTGTACCCAGCAGGGTCATATTGCTTACAGACTGTCCATTTGCCGACGTGAAAGCAAAAGCAAGCAAAATCAGGATTGCGATTCTCATTGAAAAATTTTTCTGCAAAGATACACTGCAGGACCGACAATTAAAACAGAATGAGCTGTTTTTGGGCGATTTATGGCATTTTTGTAATGCCGTAAGTTTCGGTCAGATTCAGGTAAAGATTTATTACACATTAGGAAAAAATAAATGTGGTATATTGCATGACCTTTTTTAGAAGGTTAAAACTATTCGGGAGGAATACGTTATGAAATCTGTCAACACAATTAGCAGTAACACTATGGTTGGTAAGATCGCCAACTCGATACGCCAGTGCATAAACACGGCAAGTTATGAATCGGGGATGCATCTGAAAGAATCCGCCATCTCATCCGAGTTCGGTGTCAGCAGGGTACCTGTAAGGGAAGCATTCCGCCTGCTTCAGAGCGAGGGTTATCTTGATGTGATCCCAAACAGGGGAAGTTTCGTAAGGCCGATATCGCTCAACCATGTGATGGAAACAGCCATGGTCTACAACCTTCTTGCTCCTGTGATCCTTGAGAAGGCCATACCAAACTACAAAGAATCAACTTACAGAAAGGCCTATGCGATCCTTGACAAGATTGATAAGGCCGAAGACTTTACAAACATTGGTTATCTTTTATGGGAATTTGCAAAAGTTATCTACAGCCCTTCAAAGTATGACTTCATGCTTTGCATATTCGAGGAGATCTACAGCCACAGCACAAGACTTTTGTGTGAGTTCTTCCGAAAGGCGGAGTCGAAGCAGTATAAGGTAGAGGGACAGTACAAATTTCTCGAGCTGTGCAAAGCGGGCAAGAAGGATGAAGCTATTGCTTTCTGGTCGGAGTTCATAGACAACATGGAGAAATTTGCAATTGAGATAGCAAGGGGAAAATAGTTTCCCTCTCAGATTATCTTATCCATAGCATCCTTAATTCTCTCAACACCGAGAATTTCCGTCTTCCATTTTGCGGGGTTAAGATTCTTCAGGTTTCCTTTGGGGAGAATGACTCTCTTGAAGCCGAGCTTTGCCGCTTCAGTGATCCTTCTCTCGACGAAGGGTATGGTGCGCACTTCACCGGAGAGACCTATCTCACCGAGCACAACCGTATCCGAATCAACGGGTATGTCGCGAAGTGAGGAGTAGATCCCGAGAGCGACTGCAAGGTCAATGGCGGGCTCGTCAATTCTCACGCCGCCGGCAATGTTTATGAACACATCGGACTTGTTCAGGAACAGCCCGAGCTTCTTCTCAAGTACAGCTATCAGAATGTTCAGCTTTTTGTAGTCAAACCCCATCGAAGTCCTTTGGGGAATGCCGTAGCTTGTGGATGCAACGAGCGCCTGCACTTCAATAAGTATAGGCCTTGTGCCTTCAATGGATGAAGAGATAACACAACCCGATGCGCCGTAATTTCTTTGCGAGAGAAACACTTCACTCGGATTGAGGACTTCCCTCAGCCCCGCATCTGTCATCTCAAATATGCCGATCTCGTTAGTTGAGCCGAAACGGTTTTTCATCCCGCGGAGGATCCTGAATGAATGCGTGCGTTCGCCTTCAAACTGCAGGACAACATCCACCATATGCTCAAGGACTTTGGGGCCGGCAATCGAACCTTCTTTTGTGATATGCCCTACAATGAAAACCGATACGCCGTCCTCCTTCGCTGTTCGTATGATAGAAGCGGCGGATTCACGCAATTGGGAAACAGTGCCCGGAGCGCTTTCCAGTTCGGGAACATAGACTGTCTGAATGGAATCTATCACAACGATGTCGGGTTCTTCCCGGTCAATCACTGCTTTGATAATGTCAATGTTGGTTTCGGAGAGAATGTAAAAATTGTCAAGGCCGAAGCTGAGCCGCTCAGCCCGGAGCTTGATCTGCCCGGCTGATTCCTCGCCGCTTACATACAGGATCTTCTTATGATTAAGTTTCTCTGCAATCTGCAGCATCAGCGTTGACTTCCCGATCCCCGGATCGCCGCCAATGAGAACCACCGAGCCCTCCACAATGCCGCCGCCGAGAACACGGTCAAGTTCGGCAATGCCTGTTGCAGAGCGGGACTCGTTTTGCGATGCAATATCCGAAAGAGCTTTGAATGAGTCTCCGTCAAGGCGGATATTCTTTGAAGGCGATCTCTTTCTCTTGTCAGTTGAGGTGATCTCTTCAACGAGCGAGTTCCAGCTGTCACATTCCGGACATTTGCCGCTCCATCGCAAGGTGGAATAGCCGCAAGTCTGGCATACGTATTTTGTTTTGACCTTCATAGGCATGTCCAAGATAAGCGGGTGATAAGTGAGATGAAATTGAAATGCTTCTGCTGAATCAGCAGGTGGGACAATATTTCCATAATGCTTATCAAAAGCAGCGTCTCACTTTACAACAAGCAACGTCTCACTGAGCAGTCCCGATAGCGCATTGAGTTATTGGAACGTGCCGAAATGCGATCAAGAGAGCCTCAAAGTGTGACGATGCGTTAAATCAAGCAAAATGTGCATACTGCGGCGTCATCTTCAGGCGCTATTCTATGTGCCGGGCATGCGCAATAGCGGATTCATATACTTTTTGAGCAATAAAAGCTATTTTGCCTCATGAAATTTGCATTTGCGGCCGCGTATATTATCAGCGGCCTGATGTTTTTAACGGCGTTGCTCGGTGGCGGCCTTATGCGCCCTGCTGTGGATGCTCTTTCCGAAAAGACAATCGAAAAGGCGGGCTTCAGGAAGGAATACGTTGTTTCAGCCGATAACCGTATAGATGATCTCATATATAAATCAAAACAGATCGAACTGCAGATAGAGAAGATCAGGAATTTTTTCTCGAGCGAGAAGATCGACGAATCAAAATATGCGCGCGAGCAGAATTACATGATCGAAAGAGCTGTATATGATCCGTTTGTTAAGGCGGTGAATTATCTTTACCGCGTTATGTTCGGGTTCGCAGGGCTTGTGTTCCTTTGTTTCGGCATAGCATTTCAGGCTGTTAATTCTTCGCTTAATCTGAGAAAGCGCGTGAGGCGGCTTGAGGAAATAGTTGCGGCAAGCCGGGGATGAAGACAATGATCACAAGGGATGTTGATAAGGTTGCAGAAGACCTCAGAAGAGGCAATGTGGATGTGGTTCCTACGGAAACTGTTTACGGTCTTGCGGCAAACGCGCTTGATGAATCGGCAGTAGCAAAGATCTATGAGATCAAACAAAGGCCGAGGTTCAATCCCATCATTGTGCACGTGCGGAGCGTGGAAGATTTCGGCAAGTACGCCGAAGATGTTCCTGAGAAGGCGCTGAAGCTTGCCTCAGAATTTTCTCCGGGACCCGTAACATTTGTAATGAAGAAGAAGGATGTGATACCCGACATTGTGACCGCGGGACATGACAGTGTGGGACTGAGAATTCCCGATCATCCTCTCTTGCTGAAACTGATCGGCACATGCGGATTTCCGCTGGCCGCGCCTTCGGCGAATATGTTCGGAAGAATCTCCCCCACATCAGCAGTCGAGGCGGAAAAGGAACTCGGCGGCAAGGTGTCTTTCATACTTGACGGCGGCAAGTGCGGTATAGGCATAGAGTCAACCGTGATCTCATTTACAGAGGACGAGCCGGTGATCTTAAGAAGCGGCGCAGTTACCAAAGAAATGGCTGAGAAGGTGATAGGAAAAGTGAACGAAGGAAAAGGCGGCAAGATTCTTTCACCGGGGATGCTGGAATCACATTACGCTCCGCGCAAACCCTTGCTGATAGTGAAAGCAAGGCCTTCAGACGAGGTGCTCGAAGAACTAAACGGCGAGTATATGAACCTTGAGAGATTCGGACCGCTCGCCTCAATTGCTGTAAACCTGTTTTCTGAAATGAGGCGGTGCGATGAATCAGACAGCAAGTTGATAATCTGCATGACCGTGAAGAATGAAGGTATCGGAGTTGCGATAAACGACAGACTGTTAAGGGCGAGCAGTGGTTACCTTGGAACAGAAAGCGGTTCTCCTGAAATAACCGGGACAACAGAAATGAAGCATGCCTGAGAAGATAATAATTGACATAGACGATATTCACGAAGAGCCGAAGGACAGCGGAGAGAGGATCGTTGTGGAAATACCGGAGGACATGAAGAAGCCCGAACCGAAGATCGAGATCGATGCGCTTGAAGAAAGTTATGAGGCAAAGATAAGAAACTCAAAGCCGGACTTCTATTATAAGGGCAACAGCGGTCTTTGCAGTTATTACGAATCTCCGTTAAGATTTCCGGAAGGAATTGACAGGAGTTTCGGGCTTAAATTCAGAATGCAGATAAATGATGAGTTCCTGTCTTCACTGTTGGTTAACAATCTTCACGTTATCGCGGCATCGAGAAGCGGCTGTGTTTACTTTGCGGACAGGTTTGACGGAGTGTTCTGTGACAAGATCAATTTTCCCGGAGAGACGTTTGAAAAGACGGGAACAGTTCATTCAAACACCGTATATGTAAACTCCCCCGCGAAGATCTTCCGCATCAATGATCAGAACGGGCTGATGCATGATGAAGTTTATGCATCCGGTCAGGGCACATACATCTGGAGCAGTCTCAACAGGAAGGGCAGTCATCTGATCTTCACCGAACACAGTCCCGCGGAACGCACGGGAAGGATCACTGCGCTGGACATCAACACCGGCAATGCGATATCTTCTCCTGACATACGCGACTTTGCCGGAGAGCAGATCTGCTGTCATGGATCGTATGCATTCTCCGTTTACAGAAACAAGCTCGCCGTGATGAACACAGACACTCTTGCCGGAACAGTGCATGAACTGAACATTGACTGCGGCGAGGCGCCGTTTGTGTTTGCAATGAACAACCGTCTCTATGCAACAACTCATTCGAATGAACTTTACTATCTTGATCTGCCTGCGGCAAATTACATGTTCAGAAACACCGGCATCAGAAACACATTCATGAACTCAGCCGCCGGATTTGCAGACAACATCTTCATAGGAACGCAGGAAGGCTGGAAATGCTACAAGTCAAGCGGGCTGGAGATTTTCTCTTTCGAAGATGAGTATGAGAACAGGATCGAGTCCGTAAACAGAAGCCTGCTGATCATATCGCAGAAGAACAAGATCGTCTTCGGAAACCTGAACAGGTTTCAGGAAGCAGAGAGCTTTGTCATTTCCGCGGCAGAGTCAATGTTCAACACCGAGATCATCTCAGCGGTGATCTCGCATAACGACATTTACACGCTTACATCAAACGGAATACTCTCGGCATTCACAAACGACAAAATGAACATACACATCTGAGGCCATGAAGAAGTTTCTGATCACAGTATTGACAATCCTGAGTGCGGTGTCAGTTGCACGGGAGAACAACGACTTTGTTTTTTTGTTCGACAATTCCGGCAGTATGGCAGTGTATTATCAGAATCCCCAAAGCCTCTTCAACCTGTTCAGCAAGGCGCTGATGAAGAACTCCGTAAAACCCGATGACAAGGCAAAGGTGATGCTCTTCACAAGATCAGACAAAGCCCGCGGCATTGTATCTCCCCGCATGATCTTTGAAGGAACGGGAAGCACATTCTCATCCGAGCAGGTGATGCAGAATTTCAGCATAACCCTGGGCACTGACAAGATGACGGGAGCGACTGACCTTATCGAAGCGCTCAATAAAGGCATTGAGGCACTTGACGGACCGAGAGGAATCATCTGGCTTGTTACTGACAACATTAACGACAACAGCGGGACAGGGGATTCTTCATACGCAAATACGCTTGAGTTTTACAACAAACTCAGATCGGATCAGAAGATAAGGAAGATACTTCTGTATCCCATTCCCGAAAAAGTTGCAGACGGGGCAGACACGGCTAAGGGATATGTTGCATACGGAATAGTTTATTCCGAGAATGCTCTCACACAGCAGGACCTTGAGTATTACGACGGCATAATCCGCGGGGCGGGGATAAAGCAGAAGGCGATCACTCTCAAGCCGCTTGACATTGGCACAGTAGTCCTGAGGCCGAAAGTTACCCAAAGCAAGATCTCCGAAGGAAAGCTTTACTATGACGGAAGCAAACTGCGCGGATTTGGTTTTGAGGAAGGCGAGAAGGTTCAGGAAACATTCAACGACCTCAGCCTGAAGTCAAACCTTTATCCGTACATAATAAGGAGCGCGAGACTAAATGTTGGGCTTGAGAATTTCACGTCATCCGACTACTCCGTAAAGTCACTCGGGACACAGTCAATTTCCCCTTCGAGCGTGAGCAACGTTTCCCCGGAGGGCGAAGTGACGGGCTTCTCGGTAATTTTCAACCTTCCCGAGATCACACCGAAATTCTCATTCAATACGATATTCAAGGAAGATTTCACTATCGGCGGGGACCTTGTGCTTGACGTTTCACAGGTTGATATTGTTCTTGATCAGGGATACGTTAACAACTTCAAGGAGCTGTTTGCACTGCAGTCTGTACCGGAGATATTTCAGCCGGTCCTGAAGGACAAGAAGATCATTACAAAGATCCCGCTTGAGATAAAGATGAAGTACGGTCCCTGGAGACTGTTCGTACTGATAGGATTGATCGGCGCAGCACTTGCGGTCATAGGTTTGTTCATTTATCTGATCCTGAAGAAGAAGTGCTTTGAGCTTCTTATAGACAATCAGTCGCAAAGCGACATTTGCCTCGGCGGTCTTTCGTCATACACCGTGTCACACGGCTACTCTGGCGATCTCGGCAAAATTAAGAAGTCACTGTTCGGAGGGCTGTCGTTTGAATACTCAAAGAACACAACTTCACCGGGCAGGAGCATGAAGCTCACGGAAGAAGTTCCGTTTGAGGTCGAATATCAGGAGAACGAATTCAAAACTTCATCAGTAACGCTTATGATAAGGCCCACAGAGCACAAGACGCAAAAGGTTCATACTGCAGATGAAAGCGGAATATACTGATGATGATCATCACCAAATAAAACAATCAGATAGAAGTTACTTTACCGGGCAATAAAACTCTAAACGGAAACAAAGGACCACTACAAAATGCAGGTGCCGGGAACAGCCGGCTTCTGCACACAAAAGGTATGGTAACTTCGAGACACATAGCGTTCATCCTGATCTTCTTCGCAACTGCATACTCCTTCGCGCAGGATGTGAATCCCAACTACCGCACGTACACGGCGCGCATCGGTCATACAGACACACTGATAGCACTGCCGGAGAAATTACTCATCCAGTATTCCGAAATACTCACTCTTCAGCAAAAAACACTTAAGCCGGGTGACGACTACAGGATCGATTATAAGGAAGGTACCATTGCGCTGAGCAAAGACCTTTTCAGGAACCTTGAGCTTGATACATTTCAGATATACAGTGTGAAGGTAGATTACGACGTATTTCCTTATGCATTCAGGGATGAATACTCCAATTTTGAAATTCTTGTGCAGAGAGATACGATTACCGGCGACACCGTGGAGATTGCCACTCAGAAGTCTGACTTCATGGGCAGTGTATTTGAAGGAACGGACCTCACCAAATCCGGAAGCCTCTTCAGGGGATTTTCAGTCGGCAACAACAGGGACCTCACGCTCAACTCCGGCTTTCGTCTTCAGCTTAACGGCAAGCTCGCATCAGACCTTGAAATAAACGCGGCGCTTACGGATGAGGATTCGCCGATACAGCCGGAAGGAAACACGCAGAAGCTTCAGGAGCTCGATAAGGTCTTCATTGAGATCAAGGGGAGCAATTTCACCGGCACCATCGGCGACATCAATGTAGGCGTGGGAGAGACGCAGTTCATCAACTTCAGCAGAAAGATACAGGGCGCAAAGGCCTTTGCGGATTACGGATTCGGTGAAGCCGAATTCAGCGGTGCAGTTCAGAGGGGAAAGTTCAACATAAACACATTCAACGGCATTGACGGCACACAGGGACCGTACAGGCTGATCGGAAGAGAGAACGAAACTGAAATAGTTGTACTTTCCGGAACGGAAAAAGTTTACCTCGACGGAGTGCCTATGACGCGCGGCGAGCAGGCTGACTATGTGATTGACTACGGGATCGGGACAGTTACATTTACAAACAAGAGACTGATAACTTCCGCCTCAAGAATAATTGTTGAGTTCGAATACACCGACAGGAAGTATTCAAGGACAATACTTACAGGTTCAAACGTATCGAGATTCCTGAAGAACAGGCTCAGCATATTTGCCCATTACATCGGGGAAGACGATAACCCTGACAAGACAATTGATTTCTCGCTTACGGAAGAAGACAGGCAGATTCTGGCTCAGGCAGGAGACGACAGGTTCAAGGCGGTGAAGTCCGGAGTTGTGTTTGTGGGAACAGACTCTGCAACGGGAATTGGTAAAGGATTGTATGTGAGGTCCGACACACTTGTAAGCAACGAAACTGTCACTTACTACAAGTATCTTCCCAATGATACCGCATCAGTGTATCAGGTAGTGTTCTCTTTCGTGGGCCAGGGTAACGGAAACTACAGCCAGCAAACGCTTCAGCAGTACAGCTTTGCAGGGATCAAACAGGGGAGTTATGACACGGTGATATTCATTCCGATTCCGAACTCTTACCAGGTGGCGGACGTGGGGATCCGATACGAATCATCGCCTCAGAGAGAATTGACGGTCGATCTTGAGTCAGCGCTGTCACTTTATGACGGAAACAAACTCTCTGATGCGGGCGATGACAACAACTCCGGCCTTGCGTTCAACGGAAAAGTGTCGCTGAGAAAATACGGATTCAGGCTGTTCGGGCTTAAACTGCATTCGCTCGAAGCCGATGTAAGGCAGAAAGTTGTGAACAAATCGTTTGTTCCGCTGGAGAGATATAACCCGGTGGAGTTTTACAGAGAGTACAACATACAGGACACCGAAGTCCTGACTGAAGACCTGAAAGAAGCTTCGGTTACATTTGCACCGGTAAGATATATGAACTTCAAGGCACTGTTCGGACAGCTGAAGCGCGGAACGGTGTTTAATTCTCTCCGGGCTGTAGGAGATTTTGCAATGAGGAACGACACACTGAGACTGCCGGACATTCTTTACCGTATAGAATACATCAACAGCGAATATGACGTATCCAAGAACAAGAGCGACTGGCTGAGGCAGTTTGCGAATCTTGCTTACAGAAATCTTTTCGGTAACATGTTCATGGGTCAGACGAGTATGGAACTTGGCTTTGTGTTCAACATGGAGAACCGCCGAAACTTCAACACCGTGCTCAGCGGTGACAGTCTTGCTTCCGGCAGTTTTGCATATTACGAACTCAAGCCGAGAATGGTGCTTAGCAATTTCCTCAGTTCAACAGTTTACGGTGAATTCGGCTACAGGCAGGACAGGCAGCCTGTCGGGGGATTTCTTAAAGAAGAATCAAACTCACTCACATACCTTGCCGGAATGAGGTATGACGGGCTTTCATGGCTAAGTACCTTGTTCGAGCTTACAGTAAGAAACAAAAAGTACACCGAAGAATTTACAACGGAGACCAACAAGAACAACAACACACTGCTGGTAAACTGGCAGACAAGAGTTGATCCTTTCAGCGGAGGATTTCAGACAGACCTTTACTACAATATCACAAGCGAGAGGCAGGCGAAAGTTGAGCGAGTGTTTGTGCCTGTGCCGGTGGGGGAGGGCAATTACATTTACATCGGCGATATCAACGGAAACGGTTTGCAGGACGAGAACGAGTTTGTGCTGACGAGTTTTAATGACGGAAACTATGTGAGGATCAACCGGCCGACGAACGAACTTTTTCCGGTTACCGGTCTCAATACATCCGCAAGGTTCAACATACGTCCATCGCGGTTCTTCAACATCACTGGGTCCGGATTTACGAGCGAGCTGTTGCGTAACTTCACGGCGGAGACATACCTGCGGGCGGAGGAGAACAGCAAGGACCCGGATACGAAGAACATATATCTGCTTGACTTTCCGACTTTCCAGAATGATTCAAACACGCTATTCGGTACTCAGTTGTTTCAGCAGGATCTCAACTTCTTCGAATTCAATCCTCAGTACTCACTGAAGCTGAGGTATCTTGAACAGAAGACCTTTAACCAGTTCGTAAGCGGCAACGAGAGATTCTTCACGATTCAGAAGATAGCAAGACTAAAGCTCGGGCTTACGCGGGACCTGACATTCAACTTTGAATATCTCAATAAAGTTGACCGCAATGAAGCGCCGCAGGGTTCTGCAAGGAACAGGAACATATACACGGACGGCCTGCTTTCGGATTTCTCATACAGGCCGGTTCAGGAGATCGAGAGCGGATTCACAATCGGGATATCCAAGGCGAAGGATGTTTATCCCTCTTCGCCGACGATTGCAGACATCAATTCACAGATACTGAGGTTCATTTATTCATTTACACTGCAGGGCAGGCTTAGGCTTGAGATGGAGAGAGGAGAAGTGAAGCTGAACAAATCGAACACCATATACCCGTACGAACTGACGCTCGGCAGGCAGGAAGGCCTTACGTACATCTGGAGGGGAATATTTGATTACAGCATCAGCAAAAATCTTCAGGCTACCATAAACTACGACGGCCGTGTGGAGGGAAGCGACAGGAAAGTGATACACACCGGCCGGGCGGAGGTGAAGGCGTTTTTCTGAGGGGGGCGGGGCGAAGCCCCGCGTGACGAAAGATACGGGGCGAAGCCCCGTGGTGCAGCAAAAGCGGGGCTTCGCCCCGCCAAACAACAATACGCAACATGAGCTACGACAAAAATCTCGAAAACCATAATCTCATCAGACTGCTCAGGTCACTCGCTGATGACGAGTGGCCCGACTATGAAAAGTTTGTCGCATCCGCCTACTTCTCCGACGGCAGAAATTATATTCCTCTGCTCAATACAATCAAGAAGCACAGGCCGGATTTCATCTCACCCGAATTCACCAAGGAAAAGATCCATGCAAAACTCTACGGCAAAGGCAAGTACAGCGAAAGCGCAATCAACAGCATGCTCTCCCGGCTTTACCGAATAAGCGAAGACTTTCTTGTCCAGAAAGAATTTGAAAATGACGAATCCTTCTTCAGGGAATGCCTGCGGCTGAGAGCCCTCCACCTGAGAGGACTGCATTCGAAAGCCGGAAAACATCTCGAGGAATTGTCTGAGGCCGCAGGCCTCCTGAAGTTCGAGGAAAATATTTTCCTCCACCGCAAACGGTTCAGGCGCGAAACAGCAAGGTTCATTTACGCCATGAACAAGCGCAGCGAGATACCCGCCGCCCTTATGGAAGTTCTCAGAGAGTCCGTTTACAGTTTCCTCGTCGAGGTCTTTGCAAATGACTTCTCAATTCATACCCAAAAGAACTTCTGGAATTCCGATTATTCGCAAAGCTATGTTTCACAGCTTCTCAACTGCATTGACTATGATAGAATTCTTGAGCTGGTCCGCGAAAATGACAGCGTGAATTATGCCTTCCTGGATATCTGCCGGACAATGGCGCTGACCATGAATGACTTTGACAATGACAGTCACTACACGGAACTCAGGAAACTCATATTTGACAATTTCAGCACATTCGCCGATCCGTTCCGAAAGACTTCGCTGAACATTCTCGCTCTCATCTGCAGTGCAAAATTTGTAAGAGGCCGGAAGGAATTCAAGAAAGAGGCATTCGAAATAAGGAAGAAGATTGTTGACGAAGGGCTCTTCTCAATGTCAACATCAAGATACATCCTGCTCAGCGAGTTCAGGTCAACCCTGCTTGAGGCCTTCAACGAAAAGGAGTATGAATGGGCGGCTAAGTTTGCGGAGCAGTATCTCCAAAGACTTCAGCCGGAATTCCGTGAGGATGTTCGCCATTATTGCGATGCAATGTTTGCATTCAGCAGAAATGACTTCGATACGGCCGTGTCCTCAGCAGGAAAGGTCAACATCAATCAGCTCATCTTCAAGCTAGACATGAAAAACCTTATCGCAAAGGTATATTATGAAACAGGTTCATACGAGTCACTCATTTCACATCTCAGTTCATATTCCCAGTTCATAAAGAACAGTGCTTCGGCAGGCAGGGAGCTCCTTCAGAGGCACAGGAACTTTGTGAGCTCTCTGAAAAGATTGCTCGGCATAGTGCTGAAGGATAAGGATGAAGCGATGCTTGTGATTCTGAGAGAAGAGATTGCCTCTGCAAATGTATCCGCCAAATACTGGCTGTTGCCAAAGATAGACGA
>CAZTQR010000059.1:0-20358 GCA_964615795.1 uncultured Ignavibacteriaceae bacterium | reverse complement strand
AGCTTTCTTTAGCCTGCCCTGAGCTTGCCGAAGGGTTCAAAAGAAAGCGGTTAACATTCTGCGGTTAACATCGTCGCTGGAGTTGGCATTCGTGAGCAAATTGTTTTGGACAAGAATGATTAGTTGCATCACATCAATCTTTGTTTAATCTCTGAATGCTTAGAATCTGATCCTCACTTCTTCTCCATCCTTAATATCCATTATCAAATAATTCTTGCCTTCCAGTTCCTTTAGTTCATAGGATGAGTCCGCACTGACATCTGAAGGCCTCTTCTTCATCTCCAGAGTGAGTCCCTCAATGCCTGAACCGTCAAGGCACCTGAACTTAAGAACAACACCGCCGGCCTCCTGCGTTGCCTGAATGAGAAGGCCCTTCATCCTGTTTCTGTATTCCACGACCTGCGAGGCGGTTGTGATCCAAGTGTTGCTTGCCTTGATTTCATCAAGCAATCCCTTCAGAGAAAGCATGGTAAGTTCGCTGTATGCAGTGTAATCGGGATTACCGCTGTAAACCATCAGCCCGTTGTTTCTCTTTGAAACATACCTGAAGAAGTCCTTCAGATACTTTGAATACAAGGCGGCATTTTCTCTCTGTATTTCCTGAGTGTAATCTTCCGTGCTGTCCGGAATCCGGATATAATCATAATCATTGCCGAGCACCTGGCAAAGTTCAAGCATGTCGGTTGACTTGTAAAAGGAATCCCTTGCAAGTGGAATATTATACGGAAAGACACAGCCTGCATAGCCGGCAAGATGGTCTATGCCTACGCTTGCGTCAAACATGTACCCGTTCTGCGAAGCATAAGTAAGGCCGGCAAAGTTGGCGCTGCGGAAAGGGAATCTGACACCTTTGAACTTCAAACCTGTCTGCTGTTCAAGGTCTAAGAATGCTCTGGCATTATCAGACAATGATGAGGCAGTGAAATCCCTCCTGCTCCCAAGTCCGGATATCAATTCACTTCCGGGTAATTCGGACAGAAAAGTAATGATCTCTTCTGTTACTGAGGAATCAATCACAAATGTTGATGGAATACTCTCCTGCCTTATGAATGCCGAGATCAGTTCATATCTCTGCTTGTCGTCGGAACTGTTGAAAGTGATGACAGCCGCGCTTGTGAAACCATCAGGCCATGGGCTCAGGGAATACTGCGGCTCAGATTGCCCCGGCAGACTGCTGAGGACCATGTCATACAGCTTCTCGATCTGCTCAACGCTTGACACTCCTCCGTCGTTAGACGGGTGAAGCATGTAAGTTGACGTGAGCAGAAATGCCTTGCCGCTTCCGAAACGATTCTCGATCACCGCGGGATAGACCTCTTCCGCTCTCTTCCACTCGGCAAGCACTCTGAGATCTTTTGATGTTGTTTCCGTCGGGATCAATGCCCACTCGTTTTCCGTTACCGTGTCTTTAATGGTACCGCTCCAGATCCCTGATGACTTGTCGAGCATTACAAATCCGCTGAGGTCAACTTCCTTCATTCTGATCCCGAACAATTCGGAGAGGGGCCAGTTCTTTTCATTGAGCTCGCCGCCCTGGCTGAGCCGGTCAACATCATCAAGAGTGTTTCTGCCTATGTTCTCCTCCGTAAGCAGTATCCCCCCCTGCTTCACCCACTCCCTGATGTTGTTCATCTCTTTATCATTCAGATATGTAAGCGAGTACTTTCTGTCACCGTCATGATAATCGAATGATGTCGGAGCAACCATCACATTGTACAGGCCAAGCTTTTCCGGCTGAAGGAGATAGTCCCTTGTCCCCAGCCAAACGAATGCTCCCTTTCTTGTAAGTTCCTGAACTGCTATGGACACTCCCTCAGCAATCTCACCGTTTCCTTCCGTTGTTCCCGTAGTAAGAAACAATACCCTCGGCAGCATCCTGCTCTTTTCAAAAACAGGCAACTCTACCCGGGCCACATTCTTCTTCTTCAGCAAAGCCATCGCAGCAAAACCGATGCCGATAACTATTGCACTGATCAGTGATATCACCAGTATCTTTTTCATTGTGCTGTCATCACGTTTTCTACAGAGAATTCTTTGTTTGGCAAAACATTCAGTATTATCTTTCCATTCACGGGATTGTAAACACCGTCATGAAGCGTTCCTTCTGTCAACACGTACTTCCATGGCGTTTCCATCACTACGGTCATCGGAACATAGTAGTCAAGGCCGTTCACTTCGCACACTAATTTGATTATGAATTTGTCCTGATGGTCCGAAACCTCCAGCTTAGCCGCATCATGCTGCATTATATACCTCCCTACCGTCTGTATCGGTGCATTCCATCTCTGCATGTTTCTCACCAGCCTCATCTGCCTGTCAAACATATCCGGTGTGACGGAATATGTGCTGTAAACATTGTGGCTCTTCAGGATATTCATTTCTTTTGAATCCTCAGGAAAGATGTTGTGGTAGTTCAGTATCACCCATTTACCCTGAGATGAGATCAAAGATGAATAAAGTTCATAAACAGAGGGTGTGTACTGATTGTAGATCGCAATTGTTGACAGTCTGTGCAGGTTCAGCTTTCGTTTTTCGTTCACGGTCTCCTCCCCTGTCCTTGCAAAGAGATAACCCGAGTTTGCAACAGCGCTGAACAGCTCATCCCTTGTTGCAGAGTAAGGAAATACGAATGTGCTGACAGTTGTATCAAGATTCTCTTCAATCTCCCGTTTTGACTCGGAGACAAATTCATTCACCATTTCCACCGACATTGTATCCATTCTCACATGCATTTTCCCGTGGGATGCGATCTCATGCCCGTCATTCACAAGTTGCCTGGCCTGCGCCCAGCCGATCTTCTCAACGGAGAAACTTCCTTTCTCTGCGGAAAATGTCGGATTGTCATTTGTCCAGTCAGAGATAAGCGCAAACGTCGCCTTAATTCCGTACTTGTCAAGCACAGGAACACCCTGATTGTACTGAGTGATCGTACCGTCGTCAAATGAAACAGTTACTGCTCCGCTCAGATCATTGTACCAGTCTGCTATCCTGAATCCGTTGATAGAAGGTTCAACGGCCTCTTCCCCTGCCACTTTCAGATGGGAGAAAAGTTCCTTGAACATGCTGTATGTTTCCTTTTCCCTGAACTTGTACTCAGGCTTCTCCCACTTTTTCATTTCATATGTCAACTGTCCTTCTTCGCTGTTCACAACAACGGAGGAGCCGTCCTTAGCAACGAAGTACGCATATATGGCAAATTCATCCGACTCTGTGCTTTCGATATCCGGCGTGCCCTCAATGTCATTGAGCACCTGCGCGGAAGACGGATCGCTTACATTGAGCAAATGCCAGGGAAGGCGAAGTTCAAGCACACCGGAATCTTCATCATAGTACATGTTCGAGTTTGAATATTCAGGCAACGAACTGTTTCCGGGAAGCAATGTACTCCTGTCGTAAACTCTTCTGTCCGTCTTCTCGCCGGTCAGCGACTCCCTCTCCCTGTTTGAAAGCATTATCTGCCTGACAAACTTACCGTCATAATTTTCTTTAGAAGCATAAACCGGAACATATCCGGCATAGATGTCTGAATAAACCGAATACGGGGCATCAACAAGTATCTCACCGCTGTCCTTTCCGCTTACCCTTATGAGAAACTCATACCCGCGCTCTGTATTATTACTTATGTGAGGAAGTTTGTGTGATCCTTTCTTCTTGTCATAAGTGTCTATTGCAATGAAAATGTCTTCGCCTTCAGGATCAAGTTTCTCTGCCTTCAGTTTCAGGTAGAAATACTCGGCATCGCCCGAAGCATATACAACAGCTTTTCTCCCTTTGTCTCCTGCCTTTTCATTTTCACTCCAGTCATCGGATTTTCCGTCCACGATCTTTGACCTCTGTTCTACGGCTATCACACCGAAGTTCTGCTCAGGGTTTTCCATATTGTGCCAGAACTTTCTTCTGTTTGCCGGCACTTCAAAATCCATAACAAGCCAGTTGAACTTGAACCACTCGTCTATCCATTCAAAGTAAATGGCTCCGCCGCATCCGGTTTCGAAAATGTCTTCTGTGAGCAGACGGTTCTTGTCTGCCTGTTCTTTTTCGCTGTGGCCGCCCTGACTAAGGCCGAACGGAGTTGAATGGCTGTTCCCTCTGCTTGAGGGAAGTCCGTATTCGGCAATTATGAGCGGCATTCCGGGGCACTTGTCTTTGAGGTCTTCAAGATAAGCGTAGTAGTTGTCCGGCTCGCCTTTCCTGTTCCTGCCTCCCCTGTACTTCTCATCCATATAGATGAAGTCAGGGTAATATGGATAAGCATGATATGCCGCATAAATTCCGGGCTTGAACAACGGTGTGGTGAAGAACTTTCTGTAATCAATGCTTTGAATGTCGTTATCATATTCCCGGACCTTGCTGTTCTCTATGAACTCTGAATTGTGATACATCGGATCAAGCGGAAGCCAGTTGACAAATGAGACCGGCCTCTGTTTCTTATACAACTGCGTTTCCACCCTGACGGTAAAATCCATCATCTCGGCAAGCCATGATTCCATCGGAGACCCGTTAGGCATTGATATGAAATCACCTGTGAAGCTTTGCCTGTCTTTGTTCTTCTTGTTTGTTGAGACAACCGTTGCCGGTTCCCATTCCCTTCCGAGAAGTATTGCGATGACATGATCCGATACATCCCGCGCATAAGTGCCGGATGCATGTCCCGGCCTCTCCTTTATTATCGCATTTCCGTGGATAAGGTCTATCACATCCTTGATCTCGCCTTTGAATCTTTCCGTATAGCCTTTTTCAAAATAATCCCCGCTGTCGCAGTCATCCGCCCAAACACCTTGTAGCAGATACAACGGCTTACTGTGGTTGTCTATGTTGTACTGTGCAAACGCCTCATAAAACTCCGGAGGAAGCACAGTGTATGTCCTTACTGTGTTTGAGTTCATTTCGGCGATCTGCCTGAACCATGCGTAATAAAGGTCATAGCTCGCGCTGAACTCTGAAGGATAGTGCGCAGGCAATGCAACTCCGAGATTGACTCCCTTCAGGAAATGTTTGTGCCACTCCAGAACATTCTCCCCGTTCCTTATCTTTGTTTCCTGTATGTCAAAGTAGTTGCCGGAACTTTTGAAATCAAACTCTGAAACCGAAGCCAGCCGCGCAAGTTCTTCTTTTGAGATATCAGGAAGCAGTTTCTTCTCCGCAATGCTTCCCACCTTAATGATCCTCGTCTCACGCACCGAGTCCTCAAACTTCATCATTTTGTAAACAGTGAAGCCAAGCGCTGCAATAAACAGGGCGATCACAAGATACTTCAGCTTGGGTGAGTGGCTTCCCTTGATGCGGATTGCGCCTATGTCAGGTGCTGTATGTTCGGATGTTTCGCTCAAGTGTTCAGAATGATTTTGTCAGGTTTATGGAAAAGTTTGTATTCCTGTAGAACGGATCATAGTATCTGCCGAATATTCCCGAAACAGAGAAGCCGTTGTCTTCAAAACCTGCCTCAGCATCAACGCTCCATACAAAGACAGCATTCTGATCCTGCTTGATGCCGCCTCCGAAATATGCATAGAACTTACCGAATGTGTCGAAGGCATAAGCTCCGAATCCCGTGATATCCCTGTTCTGCGGAGAGTAGTAAAGCGGCGAGTAATGCTCGTAATCCCTGAACTGGTAATACATTCCGACATTGATCTTCGGCTTCAAAAGAAAATCATAGCTGATTCCCAGATTGAACATTCTGTTCGGATTTCGTCCTTTGATGTCATATCCTTCAATGTAATTGTTCCTTACATCTGCATACAGATACGACAATGACAGATCAAGAGAGGCATACCGGAATTCGATGCTTTCACTCAGATAATCCTGTCCCACCATGTTCCAGTAATAAAAATAGTTATACCCGCCTTCCAGAATATTGAGCACAGAGAATTCACCTGACTCGATGAGAGTCCTGTATCTTCCTCCGTAAGATGTGAATGTCTCATCGCTGATGCTGGCGGAACCGAATGCCTCCAATCTGTACATTCCGCCGAAATCGTATTTTGCGACAATGCCGGTATTGTCATACCATCTTTCCCGGTCCGGCTGTCCCGTCTCCTCGCGTTTCGAATATTCGACCTGATTGTAAAGGTCCAATCTGAACTGATCGGAGAAACTCTTGCCGATCCTGAAGTTTTCATAGATCGAACTGTTGCCGTAGAGTTCTTCGGTCTCATTGAGATAACCGGTCTTGAATGAAAGGTCGGTTTCATCCCAAAAACTTCCTTCTGTCTTCTTGCCCGAGATCCTCACACCGGAATTTGATAAGTATGTCTGAGCAAATGCTGTTCCCGAAAGCATAATAACCGCAAAGAACGATGTGAACAATATTCTCCGGCAATTGTTCAAACCGGGCTGTTTGATTTTTTCACTTCAGACTCTACAGACATGACCCCTTTTCTATCAAACTTATTCCACTCGCTCTTCTTTCTCATAAAATCAGCCAGGCCTTTGACCTGAGCCGCAATTCTGAAGAACGAATAACTGAAGTCGGAAATGATGCTGAAGAAGATCAGAGTAGCCCAGTCCATGAATGACTTATACCTGAGTGCGTTCCTGCTGACGGCGCTTTGCTTCTCGCTCCAGTTCTCAATATAGACGGTCACCACGCTTATTATCAGAGCGGATGTAACGGTGATGAATATTGCCATGTAAATCACCCATTGAATGTTGATCAAGCCCGCCAGTGCAACATAAACAATGAATGCCAGCGCAATGATCTTTATGAGAGGAGATATCAGCTCATAGAAAAAGTAATATGGAAATGCGATCAGTCCCGTTGTCCTGTAATTCGGATCAAACATCATCTTCTTATGCATCGAAATTGTCTCGGCGAGTCCGAGATGCCACCTTGTCCTCTGCTTGAAAAGATTCGCTAAATTGTCGGGCACCTCCGTCCAGCAAAGCGGCTTTGCAAGATACACCGCCCTGCACTTTCTGCCTGTTTCCCTGTAATACCTCCACAATCTTACAACTATCTCCATGTCCTCGCATACGGTAGTCTTTACCGACTCAAAAATGCTCCTTATATATCTCCCGTCTGACCTGCCCGTGAGAAACCCGCCAATCGCAATCAGATCATTCTTTCTGAACACCGAAAATGCTCCTGACATTATAAGAATGGAGTTTATCTTGCTGAGCCCTATCCTCGAAACAAAGAACGATTTGATGTACTCGGTGATCTGCCAGAGAACCAGCGGATTTGTCGGCATCTTTGCATTCACAACCCTGCCGCCGCTGATTACCGTATCATTTGCAACTGCTATCTGACCGCCGGTCACAAATACGTTTTCATCCAGCACCATTTCATTGACAACCCTTTTGAGAGAAGCCCTGTCGAGAATTGAATCGGCATCTATAGTACAGACAATTTCGCCGCAGGAAAGGTTTATGCCGGCATTCAGCGAGTCCGCCTTTCCGCCGTTTCTCTTGTTTAACAGTGTCAGTGAACCGTCTTCCGTACCGTAACAGGAGGTTATCTCAGCAGTTTTCAGGCCTCCTGCAACGGGTAGCTGAAGTTCCATGAGGCTAAACTCCCTTATCATCGCTCCGTGTGTGTCATCCGAAGAACCGTCATTGACAACGATGATCTCAAACTTAGGATAGTCAAGTGAGCGCAGCATCCTTACGCAGTTTGCAATGGAGACCTCTTCATTGTAGGCAGGCACAATTATGCTTACCCCGGGAAACTTCTCCAAAGGAGCTAAGCGCGACTCTCTTCTGAATGTGAACAGGAATATCAGGAAAAGGGCGAGATCAAAAATGAAATAACTGAGAAAATAGATCACAAACAGCTTCTCAATTATTCTTACAACGTAATTCTCCAATCCAATGGGGTTGTTTGCAAATGACTATGAGCCCGGGAACGGCTGTAAGTAAACCGGTTTGAAAGCGTATAACCTGTTAGAAGAAAAACAATTTCTGTTTTTCATTTAACAACGCGGATTCATATATTGTAAGCCAAATTTAAGCAGTTTGATTTTCAATTACAATTTTAACTTCCCCTCTTCTTCAGACGGGAGACCAAAATAACTTTCCCCAAAGATGCGACGATCTCTTTCCCGATTCACAATCATTTTTCTCTTTCTTGCTTTTGCAGTCACTGCAAATGCGCAGGTTACGGCTCAATGGACTTCCGTCTATAACGGAGTTTCGAGTGACACAGATGAAGTTGCAGACATTGCAGTTGACAATTCCGGATTTGTCTACGTTACCGGCTTCAGCAAGTCATCTTCAAGCGGCAAAGATATTGTTACGCTGAAGTATGATCCGCAGGGCAATCAGGTCTGGCAGGCCGCTTACAACAATGCCGCCGCAAACGGGAACGATATCCCCACTTCCATTCTGGTTGACAATTCCGGAAATGTTTTCGTAACGGGAAAGAGTGAGGGAGCAGGTTCCTTTTACGACATAATTACAATCAAATACTCACCTGACGGCAATGAGATTTGGAATGACAGATACAACGGTGAAGGCAATGATGTTGATTGCGGCAATGCTTTGGGACAGGATCTGCTTGGAAATGTCATAGTTGCAGGCTACAGTGTTGGTGCTACAAGCAGTGAGGATTTTACAACAATCAAATACTCCCCTGCCGGTACACGCCTCTGGATCTCAAAATATAACGAGCCCGTGGAGTTCGACATTGACATCGCGACATCTCTCATAACTGATAATTTCGGCAATGTGTATGTTGCCGGCTACAGCAACGGTTTCGGGACTATGGAGGATATTGCAGTTGTGAAGTATGACCTGTCCGGAAATGAGATGTGGGTAGCAAGATACAATGGCGCAGGAAACAGCTACGATATTTCCACCGGTATCGGAATTGACCAGAACTACAATATTTTTGTAAGCGGTTACTCAAACAATCCTGCTACTGCTGAAGATTATCTGTTGCTGAAGATCGGGTCGTCGGGAAACATTATATGGGACAGGACTTACAACGGAGTTTCGGGCGAGTACGATATAACCTGCGGGCTGACTGTGGATGTTTCAGGCAACTGCACGGTTTCCGGATACAGTTTTAATACGGCTTCGGGCGAGGATTATGTGACAATCAAATATGACGCCGGCGGTGCAATAATATGGAGAAAGGAATTCGACGGCGCAAGCAGTTCGTTCGACATTGCAACGGGTATTGCTCAGGACAATTCGGGAAATGTTTACATAACGGGTTACAGCTACAGTGAAAACTCTTTTGAGGATTATGCCACTGTTAAGTATGATGCAAACGGCAATCTTCAATGGACACAATTGTTCAACGGAGCTTCCGGAGATGCGGATATTGCCAACTCAATTGCAGTTGATGCAATGAACAATGTCTATGTCTCCGGTTTCAGCTATGAAGGACAAACGGGCGAAGACTACATCACATTGAAGTACTCGCAGACAGTTGGCGTGGAAGGAAACAGTACGTCAATTGCAACCGGATTTGCGCTTGATCAGAATTACCCGAATCCGTTCAATCCTTCAACAACTATTACTTACGAACTGCCTTCTTCCGCAAAGGTGTTGCTTGAAGTATTCAATTCCGCGGGCATGATGGTACGAATGCTTGAGAATGCAAGGCAAACGCCCGGAACTCACAGCGTTGTTTTCAACTCAGCTGGTTTGCCGAGCGGAGCTTACTATTACAGGCTCACTGCTTCAGATGAACGCACCGGGGTCTCATTTTCAAGGACGAAAAAAATGTTATTGATAAAGTAACTCCGCCCCGTTCTGAAGATGCCTTTCAAGTCAGCTTTGTTGTTTGCCGCACTGTTCCTGCTTTTGCCGGCTTCGTCATATTCACAGCAACTTGAATGGCAGCTTCTTCCAAATTCTCCGACCCCGGATTCCTCATCGCAAAGGTTTGAAGATGTTCACTTCCCGAACCTCAGTACAGGTTACATTGCACAGTATTCCGGGAAGATATACAAGACAACCAACGGCGGAAACAACTGGACTCTTAACAATACTTCCGTTGATTTTCCACATGCAAATTACAGGTGCCTCGGATTCTTCGATGCATTCAACGGACTGCTTGGCACACTGAGATTCAATTCCCCTCTTTACAGAACATCCAACGGAGGTGCAAACTGGATACAGGTAGGACTGCCTGAGCCAAGGCCCTACGGGATCTGCGGAATTTCAATAGTTGACGGGAGCACGGCTTACGCTGTAGGAAGATACTCCGCACCGGCAAATGTGATCAAGACCACAAACCTCGGACTTAACTGGACTTCCATACCAATGGACACTTCGCTTGTCAGAACACTGGTTGACTGTTACTTCTGGTCGCCGGACTCCGGCATAATAGTCGGAGGCTATAACATCAACAGCTACCAGAACGGCAATGCAGTAGTTCTCATTACTTCAAACGGCGGCGCATCCTGGCAGAGAGTATTCAGATCCAACAGGAGCGGAGAGTGGTGCTGGAAGATCAGCTTCATTTCAAAGGACACAGGGTTCGTCAGCATCGAAAGGCACAGCGGAATGTCCTATTATCTCAAGACCACAGACCGCGGACTTACATGGCAGGAGAAGCCTTTTCTTGTTTACGATCAGGAAGGGATAGGATTCATCAACGACAACACGGGGTGGATAGGCGGATGGACAGGGCCGACATACAAGACCACTGACGGCGGCGCTAACTGGTTTCAGCTTCCGTGGAGTTACTTTGTCAACAGGTTCAGGTTCATGAATAATTACACAGCGGGTTACGCAGTCGGCGACAGGGTTTACAAGCTCCTTCCTTACAACTTTACCCCGCTTCAGAAATTCGCTGTTATAGGTGATTACGGCCTGGCGGGAAGTAATCTCTCAGCGGTTGCGTCCTATGTCCACAGCTGGCAGCCGGACTTTGTTCTTACAGCGGGCAACAACAATTATGAAAACGGAAGCTCCGTTACAATTGACGATAACATAGGAAGATACTTCAGCAGGTACATTCATCCTTACACAGGAAACTACGGAAGCGGAGACACGGTGAACAGGTTCTTCCCTGCGCTCGGAAGCATTGACTGGATGACTTCGGGCGCATCGCCGTATCTGAATTATTTTACTCTGCCCGGAAACGAAAGGTATTACGAGTTCAAGAGAGGAAACATAAAATTCTTCTGCATTGACAGCGATCCGAATGAACCTGACGGAACGGATTCAAACTCGGTTCAGGCATTGTGGCTGAAAGACAGGCTTTCTCAATCCGACGGTGAATGGAACATCGTTTACTTCAATCATCCTCCTTACACTTCCGGCAACACATCAGGCCAGGCTGAATACATGAGATGGCCTTTCAAGCGTTGGGGGGCAAGCGCCGTGATCTCCGGAAGCGAGCACAACTATGAACGGCTGATAATAGACGGGTTGCCTTATTTTGTGAACGGGCTCGGAGGCAAGAGCATTTATCCTTTCGGTGCGGCAGTCCCGGGAAGTGTGATAAGGTACAATTCGAAATTCGGCTACATGGCGGGGTTTGAATTTCCGGATAAGCTCGAATTCAGATTTTATACACTGACCGGACAGCTTATAGACTCTTACAATATTTACAAAAGCTTCAAGACACTTCAGCTTTCCGTCGCAATTGAAGGATATGTGGATATGCCGCCAAATCCTACATCCGGAGAACTTGTAAACGTCACGCTCAGGGAAGCAACAGCGCCCTTCAATGCGGTTGATTCTGCCAAGGCGATAGTAAGGAACAGCGGGCCGAGCATGATCACTTTCTTGAACGCAAAGAATGCAACCGACTATTTCATAGTTGTCAATCACAAGAACTCCATAGAGACGTGGAGCTCATCTGGAAAGAAATTCTCCAACGGATTCGCTTCCTATGATTTCACAGACTCCGCATCAAAGGCTTACGGAAGCAATCTTATTCTTAAAAGCGGCAAGTACTGTACTTACTCCGGTGATGTGAATCAGGACGATTTCATAGATGCCGGCGACTTCGGGCTGATAGACAACAGCGCATTCATGTTTGCATCGGGAAATGTCATTGAAGACCTCAACGGAGACCTATTCGTTGATGCGTTTGATCTTGCAATAGTTGACAATAACTCATTCAATTTCATCTCTGCGGTAACTCCGTAATACATCAGGCACGGCCAGGTAAGTACGTGCATCCTCTGAATAACAAACTAAAGTTTGTAGATTTTCTCCACACCTGCTTTGTAGATTTATTCCACAGTGCATTTTATGAACATGCATTACAATCGGAATTCAAACAAATTTTTTCTGGCTTGCATATTGCGGCAAGTTAATTGGAACGAGTGTTGAGTTCTTTTTATTAGCTTATTCAATCCCCAAAAATATTTGTAAAGGAGGAAACGAAAATGGAACCATGCTTATCACAGTTCCAAACTCATATTTCTTAATCCCCAATAGAAGATTAAATCTGTTGAAATTGGAATAGTCAGCAGGTTCTTCTTTTTTCCGCATAAGAAGCGGACAACTTTAAGAAAAGGAGATCAGCCATGAAAACGTTCTATAAACTCTTTCTGGCGATATTTCTGGCAATCGGAGTTTCCTTCATAATTGCTCCCGTATCAATGGCACAAGGGCCGATCTGCGATCAGGATGTACCTTTTATGTCGTTGTTGCCCCACCCGAATTCACCTGACCCTCAATACGAAGCTGAATACGATTATCTTTACAGGGCAACAAAGTATGATCATCTGACTTGCGGAAGCAACAAAGTCCATCCGGTTGATCCTTGCGATCCGTGGATTTGCACTTATTATATTGCAATGTGGGAACAGGCAAATGATATGGTTAAGCTTTTGCCCCCGACATGGAACTGGGATACGACAGTTTGCCAGGACATAAGGTTTGAAGTAGTCTTCCCGGCAAATTATGTTGCGGGAACTTACTATGACTCAATAGTCGTAAAGACAACGATAATTCCTCATGCTTTCGATGACCTTACAACCTGCATGCTTGAACCGGATTCGGTATGGTGCTTCAATGCAAATCCTCCGTACTGGACACATCCGTCATGCTGGCAGGACTGCCTGCATGAAAGGATATCTTACGAATGCGTTGACTCATGTGAAGTTCCGAACTCCGCGATCTGCAGAGTCGAATATGACAAACCTCTGCCGGTAGAGCTTGAATCATTCGTCTCGAAAGTAGTTGACAATGATGTAGTACTGAACTGGACAACTTCAATCGAGGAAAACAATTCCGGATTCTATGTAGAAAGACTGGACAACGGTGTATGGAAGGAACTTGGTTTTGTCGCAGGAAAGGGCAATTCGACAACAAGCACGTTCTATGCATACACAGACAGAGACCTGAATTCCGGAGTTTACAGCTACAGGCTCCGACAGGTAGATTTCAATGGCAACTTCGAGTATCTGGATCTTTCCGGTGCAGTTGCACTTGGAGCTCCTTCTGAATTCACACTTGCACAAAACTATCCGAATCCGTTCAATCCCACCACTACGATTGTTTACGGACTCCCGGCCAGCGGAAGCGTAACGCTGAAGATATATGACAATTCCGGGAAGGAAGTTGCCGTGCTTGTAAATGAACCGAAGGAAGCAGGATTCTACACAGTTACCTTCAGGTCTAATCTGCCGAGCGGAATCTACTTCTACAAGCTCGAATCGGGCAATTTCGTAGCGGCAAAGAAGATGGTCATCATAAAGTGATCCTATGCAGTATGGATTGATGCGTTAATGTGTTTGAACGGGCAAGGGAGAGAGAAACTCCCTTGCCTTATTTATTGTCCTGTGTGATATTTGCGAGGCTCATCTCACTAACCCTGCTTTAGTAAAAGGAGAAAATTATGAAGTCCTCGGTCATTCCAGATAGCGGCAATCAGGTTCACAAAGTAAAATGCTCCTTATGCCATCTGCTATTTCTGTTGCTGGCTGTTATTGTTACTCCGCCGGTGTCGCTCTCCCAGAATTTCAACTGGATCACTCCCAATAAGACATACCTCAAACTATCCGTGGTTGATGACGGAATGTACAGGATTACCAGAAGCGATTTTACAAATGCAGGAATAAACACATCATCTGTTGACCCGAGGACGGTCAAGCTCTTTAATAAGGGTGCTCAGATCCCGATCTACTTTGAAGGCGAAAGCGACGGAACATTCGACTCACCGGACTACTTTGATTTTTACGGCCAGCGCAACTACGGCGGCATGACCAAAACATATACCGTTGACAATACTCCTTATTATCAGAAGGATGAGTATTACAGCTTCTATTCTGATACTAATGTTTACTGGATTGACTGGGGCGGAGATAACGGATTGAGATATTCAAATTACGGCGACACAACATCCACCCCTTTCTCATCATCCGTTTTCACGGAGAGGTTTCACTTTGAAAAGGACAAAGTCTATTCGCAGGGCGAACGGGCCAATGCAACTGACTACCGCTACTTCAACAACGAACTCTTCCAGGGTGAAGGCTGGTATTGGGTGAATATGTATAACGGCTACTACCTCACGGAGAATTTCTCCACTCCTAATCTGCCGGATACTGCTATGAACTGTTCACTGAATTTTTTTGCATATCCTTCAGATATTAATACGAGCGTATTCAACGAACACAGGATCAGGGTTCTTGTAAATAACAACGTAGTGGCAGATGTTTACAAAAATGACTTTACAAGATTCAACACCACTGTAACCTTTTCCACATCCATACTCAGGGCAGACACCGTGAACGTAATTGCGGTACTCTATACAGTCGCAGGATATGACGGGCACACAAATCTTGATTATGTGGATATTCAGGTACCTTCAAAGTTCCGGTTCAGATCTTCCAAGGTTTCCGCAAACCTAAGCGGAACGGATACCTCGGCAAGGTTATTCAGGCTGAGCGGATTTCAGGATGCTCCGCTTTATCTGTATGATGTGAAGAACTACAACCGGCTCACTAACTATTCAACTTCATTCGACACGCTGACACTTACTGCAAGGAACAATGCGAAACTCGAGATCCTCAACAGCAGTGTGCTTAAGAAGCCGTTCAGAATAACTCAGCGGCAGGTTCCTGACCTGGTCAGTTCTGTCACAGGCGCTGATTATGTGTTGGTCTATCATTCATTGTTTGAGTCGCAGGCCACTCAGCTGGCATCCTACAGAGCATCACACGATGGATTCAGAGTATTCAAGGCAAAGGTGAGTGATATTTACGATGTGTTCAATTACGGGATCGAAGACCCGTCCGCTGTGCGGCTCTTCTGCAAGAACATATACGACACCTGGCCTGGAAATAGATTTTCTTATCTTTGCCTTTTCGGAAGAGGCACGTTCGATCCGAAGAAGAATTCTCTGACTACTGTTTATGACAAGAACTATGTACCCGTTTACGGCTATCCGAATACAGACAGCTACTTTGCCAATTACAGCATCGGCGCCTTTGCATATCTCGACAAAGTTGCAGTCGGCAGGCTTCCGGTTTACACCACAGCTGAAGCGCAAGCCATGGTGGATAATATCATTGCATACGAAAGCAGGTCTCCTGAAGCGTGGATGAAGAATGACCTGTTTGTTGTAGGCGGAGGAACTTCCGAAGAACAGCTGTTCAACCAGTCCCTTGTTACACCCCTCATGAACAACTACGTTATTCCGCCGCCGTTCTCCGGCAATGTGCATAAGGCATTCAGAGTTGATACCACCACTGCAGTAACATACAATTACAAAGATTCCGTAAGGCGCGACATAAACAACGGGGTTCTCATTGCGAACTTCCAGGGGCATGCGGGTTATCAGAACTGGGAAGATGCAATGCAGGAACCTTCGACTCTCGAAAACTACGGTAAGTTTCCTTTTGTGCTCAGCATGACATGCTACACCGGCAAGACCGCTGACAATACCGCGCGCATTTTCGGTGAGAAGTTTGTGACCATGAGCAATAAGGGTTCCGTTGGATTCCTCGGTACCACCGGCTGGGGCTTTGTGTATTCGGGCAGTGAGTTTCATGACAAGATATACTACGGAATGATGCATGATACTCTGAGGCGGCTCGGAGACATCATAAAGTACGGCAAGGAAAGGATCTCTTACGACACGGTGGGTTCTGTTACAAGGCATACTCTCAATTGCTACGGCCTCCTCGGAGACCCCGCGCTCAAACTCTCTCTGCCTGAATGGCCGGAGTTTCACATAAGCTCTGACGGCTACAGGCTTTCCGATAATTTTCCGTCAGTAAGCCAGACTGTAACGCTCACAGTTTTTCCGTTCAACTACGGACTGCATTCGGATTCCTGCAAGATCGGATTCACACTCTATTCCGACAATGCCGCGATTCAGGGCTACGACACAGTTCTGAGGGCATTCAAATTCTCCGATTCGGTTCGCTACAGCTTCCGGCTTGATTCAGTCAGAAATTACTCAGTGCGCGTTGAGTTAGACAAGGATAACTGGGCAGATGATGAGAACGAAGACAACAATATTCTGAATGTTGACATACCGCTGAAGAACAATTCGTTCGTGCAGTTTCGTCCTGTTGATATGGAAGCGGTTGCAGGCGATACCGTGGAGCTGGCGGGACTGAATCCGCTCAACAGGGAGACATCCGTAAAAGTGCTCTTGCAGATAGATACATCTCAGGCCTTCAATTCGCCTCTGCTCATGACCTTTGCCGTTGACAGTGCGGCGGGGCCGGTTACAGAATTCAATGCGGCAGTTCCGATCGTTGATACAAATGTCGTTTACTTCTGGAGGACGAATTCCGTCAAAGCCGGAGACAGTACAGGATGGACGGGCGCGTGGAGTTTCACTGTTTCTCCGCCGGCGGCAGTTAATGTATCCGGCAACCGAAACATGGAAGTGATTTCGGATTCATATCCGCCCGAAGTTTCTCTCAGGAAGTTCAGCAAAAAGCAGTTCCCCGTTGAAGATCTTTATAACACAACGCTTTCAGACACAGGCATCGGCCTTACCCGATACCCGCTGAATCTCTATGTTCGCTCGATGGGCAGCAGCGGGGCTGAGATCTCACACTTCTTTGTGAACGACAAAGCCATAAACATTGACGGAGGAAGAAGCACGGGACTGAACATGGCCAAAGTGAAGAAGCTCAACGGACAGATCATTGAACACAAGTGCTTCAAGCTCTTCAACAGCGGCTCAATGGATTCAGTCACGAATTTCCTGAACACATTTGATTCATCATATTACCTGATGGCGCTCAATGCATCTTACGTTGACTACAGTCTTGTTCAGCCGCTTACTGAAACGGTGAAAGCGAAGATAAGGAGTTTCGGAAGCACTAAGATTGACAGCATGTTCAAGTTCGGATATTTTGATACATGGAGCTTCATCGGTTATCTCGGCGCCGGTCCGGGATATGTATCCGAACAGTATTACAAGTACACCTCATCCGCGGGCTGGAGAGATGCGCAAAGCTCGGTTTCCACAACCTACCTGAAGACATCAGGCACAATAAGCAATGTTATTGGCCCGGCGGAATCATGGCAGAACTTTTCATGGGCACAGGAGATCGTTCCCAACTCAACCGTCTCGTTTGATGTATACGGGATAACTCAGGCAGGCAGTAAGACTCTCATTCTCAGCGGCCTTACAGCAAACGGCGGAGTTGATCTTAGTTCTGTGAATGCCCTTCAGTATCCTTTCCTCGACCTTGTGTGCAACATCCGCATAGATACGGTTTCAGGCAGTTCATCTTCACTGCTTGAGCGGATCAACGCTGTGCACACGCTTCCTGCCGAGATCATTGCACTGAAGGAAGACATCGCTGTCAGCGATTCACTTGCGGAAGTGGGTAAGGAAATGAAGGTTTATTTCAACCTCACAAATGCCGGCTATCAGGATGTTCACGGTTTCGCGCTGAACTTCTACAGGGGCTCGGTATCTCAATCCAATCTGTTCTTCACGGATACGGCGCATGTTGCCGTAAGGGTTGACAGCATCGCAAGGGTCATGTCCAAATTCATTGTCCCCTATTTCAGGGCACGCGGCGACGGAAGGATCCCGATCGTAATTGATGCGGTTCCGGTCGGAGGCAAGACGGAGTTTCATACTTACAACAATTCCGTTATGATCGAACCACTGCTTCAGCTTCCCGGAGGTTCAAGGAGCATTGCTGTTTACAGCGACGGAGTGTTGCTGAGGGGCGGCGAGAAGATCAGCTCCAGGCCGGAGATCCGGGTTGAGTTCGCCGGTTATGATAAGAATACATTCGACAGAAGCCGTACAGGCAAGTTTGCACTTCGCATCAACGGTGAGTTGCTCTTAAATGTCGCCAAATCTCAGACTGCCGATAAGAGCCGGAACAGCGAATTCACAGGCAACGCAGGCACAACTGCAGATCCCGACAGGTTCTATCCTGTCTTCAGAAACGGCTCCAACAAACTGACTGTGATCTACGAGTCTGCCGAAGGCATCTCCGATTCGGCATCGTATGACGTAATTGTAAGCAGTGAACTTGCCCTCGGAGATGTTTACAATTTCCCGAATCCGATGAAAGACAGGACGAGCTTCATGTTTGAGCTGTCCGGACTTAACGAAACTGCCGAAGCCGTAATAAGGATCTACACATCAGGCGGCAGAATGATCAGAGAGCTTCGCGCACCGGCAGTTACGGGCATCAATGCAGTTGAATGGGACGGAAGGGACGGCGATGGAGATCTTATTGCAAACGGGACATACATCTACAAGGTCAGGCTTGACGGCCTTGACGAAGCCGGATCCGTTGTTCAGAAACTCGTTATGCTTAAGTAGGAGATCACCGGCCGCCCGGAAGACAGTTTGCACAATCAGTGCAATATGCAGTTTGAGCTTACTTTATTATGAACAACTGTTTCCCTGAGAATTTCTTTACAACATCGAGGGGAAGATTCAGATTGTCGGCAACAAGCTGTCCCGGATTCGAAGCAAGCCAGGTGCTGAGACTGATCTCTTCATAGATGCCGCTGTTGAATACAACCAGCATTCTGCAGTCACCCGAACCAATGTTTTGCAGAGAGTGTCCGTAGCCCATCGGCGTGAAGCCGATGTCGCCTTCTCCAAGCTCCGATTCGGATGCGAGTCCTGATGACGCAAAAGATGTGAGTTTCACCTTACCCGAGAGCACATACACCCATTCATCCGCATTCGGGTGCCAGTGAAGTTCGCGAACTGCTCCCGGTTTCAGGTCAAGCACTCCGCCGGACATTGTAGTGGATATCGGAAATTCCCTTGATGATGCAACCCACAGAGTTCCGCCCTCTGTCTTTCTGTACGGCTCCTGTGAAAGCAGTCTGTACTTGTGTGTATAGGGAGGTGAATTCTGTGCCTTCAGTGATTTGTCTTTTCCTTCCTCGGCGGCCTTTACAATGTAAGCTTCCCCTTTCGGCATGCCCTTTAGCATGTCTTTGTTTACGCGGAGATTTTTCGCCACAATGTCTTTCGGAGTATGAGCAAGCCAGTCGGTGATGCTGAATGTGGCGAATTCCGAGAACGCCCCGTTGTCAAACACAAGCATGAACGACGTGCCGTCCGGGCTTAGCCCTTCGATCGAATGACCGTGTCCTTTCGGAAAGTACCAGATATCGCCCTCTTCAAAGAAGTTCTCTTCATATCTTCCCTCCGGATCAATGATAGTTGTCTTCACGTTTCCCGAGATCACGAATCCCCACTCGGCGGCATTTGCATGCCAGTGAAGTTCGCGCAGGCCGCCGGGTTTCAGGTTCATCAGCACGCCCGCAATGCTCTTTGACACGGGAAATTCCTTAACGGTCGCCTGTTTGGCGTCTCCGTAAGGCAGGACTCTCGATTTCTGCTTTGAGAGTGAGAATTTGTAAGCAGGCAGTTTTGCTTTGTTGTTTGAAGGCATTGATATCTTTAACTTTTATTGATTACAAATGAACTTTCATCTCGCAGGGACAATGCAGAGCGGTTCCTGCTTACGGGTTTGCAGGCAAGGAATGCAAGAGGGGCAAATTAGCAAACGGGTTGTGGAAAGACAATAGACTTTGCAGAAGGTCAGAATTCCCGCCGCGAATGAATTCGTTGATATTCTGCCTTTTGCCATTACGCCCGCGTATAAATTCGCGGCTATTCAGCCCACGAATTTATTCGTGGGCTGGGTAATGTGAATGCTCATTTTGCCCTCGAATGAATTTGCCGCTATTACGCCCACGAATAAATTCGTGGGCTGGGGTGATTGTGAATCATCTTACAAACGGTTTCGCATTTATAACCGCGAATAAATCCGCGGCTATTCAGCCCACGAATAAATTCGTGGGCTGGGGTGTTGTGAATCCCGAACCAAACGGTTTCGCTCTTGCGCCCACGAATAAATTCGTGGGCTGGGGTGTTGTGAATCCCGATCCAAACGGTTTCGCTCTTGCGCCCACGAATGAATTAGTGGGATGGTAGGTGTGACTAATCAATCCGCACGCTAATGGATTCGCGGTTGATCAGCCATC
>CAZTQR010000058.1:0-20946 GCA_964615795.1 uncultured Ignavibacteriaceae bacterium | reverse complement strand
AGGAGATGATTTTATATACGGTACCATCTTTGCAAAGTATGTTTCATCCGGGGTATAATTGCTGCTGAGGAGATTTGTTGTTTTTGTTAGCTACTTTGAAGCAAACAATCTGGCAATTGACAAGGAGGGCAATCTCTTCCTGCTGGGACATGTTTACTCGGGAAGCGATGACATCTGCGTCATGAAGTTGACTCCGCAGGGAGATACTCTCTGGTCTCATGTTTACAATTCCGGGCTTTATGATCATGGCGTTGACATGGAAATTGATGATTCAGGCAACGTTTTCGTTACAGGAGAGACCGGCGGATCGCCATTCGTTTTTCATGCATACAAGTACCTGACTTTCAAGATCGGCAATGACGGAATCAGAAAGTGGGAGAGAATACATAACGGCGGCGGCAGCGGCGGTGATATTGCTATGAATGTCATGCTGGGAGCTGACGGCTCAGTGTTTGTTACAGGAGAGGCAAGCCTGGGCGGAGACAACACGGATATTACAACAATAAGGTACAATAGCGGAGGAGACTCGGTTTGGGTCAGAAATGTAAGGGGTTACGGTATTATGAATGATGTTGGATACGGTTTGTGCTTTGACAGCCGGGGCAATATAGTTGTAAGCGGGATAATTCACGGATTTGATTCCTCTGAAAATATTGTAACGTTATTGTATGATCCTTTTGGAAATCAGATCGGTTATTCACAATTCAGCGGGCCGCTCACAGGCCAGGAAGTATTCGCCGATGTTAAAGCCGGTCTAAACGGAGAAGTATTTGTATGCGGTATGACCAAAGGTTTTCATCCGGGCAATGAAGACTTGTTTATCATTAAATATGATGTGCTTGTTGACGTTGAACCGCAGGAGATCAATGTCAATGGAAGCGGCTACAGGCTGGATCAGAACTATCCGAACCCATTCAACCCTTCAACGAAGATAGCCTTCAGTATCCCGGAAGACGGACCGGTAGATTTGAAACTGTATGATATTGCGGGGAGGCTTACAGCAACAATTCTGAGCTCTTACCGGGGGCGGGGAAATTACGAAGCAGAGTTCAACGCGGGAGAAATTCCGGCCGGGGTTTATTTCTACACTTTGACTGCAAACAATGCTTTGCGTTGCGTCAGGAAAATGATAGTTACAAAATGACATGTGGCGCATCTTAGCTCCATCTCACCGTCAACAATAACAGCCGCCGGTTAGATCCAAAACTCTTAGATACACGGCGGCTGTGATTATTACTTCAGCGAATTTTCCCGCTTCTTTCAATTATTGATGTTACGGCCTTATCAGCGACACGAAGTTGTACGCGTTATTGTCGGCTATTGAATAATCAGTAGCATCCACAAAGCTGTCACCTGTAAGATCAGTTGAAACATATCCCCCGACAAAATTGATCGCATCGTTATCAATAAGACTCAGATCAGTGGCATCTATGGTTTCATCCTGATTCACATCACCCGAAAAGAATGCATACCTTACCGGAGCATTGTCAACCTGTATCATGTTGTTTCCGTATGCCTTTGAAACATCCGCCTTGAATTCGTAAGTGTATTGCTGTGTGAATGCATCAAAGCCAATTGTAACGGCACTCCATGTCTCAAGTGCATTCCTGTGCTTGAACTGCAAATAGTACTTGCCGGTGTCAGTGTTGTTGAACTCCGCTGTAGCGCCGCCGAGAATTCCCAGGTAAACTTTGTCGGAATCTTTGACTGTGTAAGGTGACACTGCATTGCGCAGGTAGATCCTCATTGTGTCTCTTGTCATATTGTTCGTTGCCGGATCATACATGCCCTGTATCAGACAGTTGGTTGAGAGCGTACTGATCTTTGAAGACATGTTGTTTATCTGCACACCCCATGCATACAGCCTGCCTGTGTTTCCCGAATTGTCGTCATTTATTCGCATCCTCCAAAGCCCTTTCGACGAGTTGGCTGAGAAGATCTTATTCAACTCCACCTGCCCCTTGATCACCGGCCCAAAGTCAATATAAGTACCGTTTACAAGCGCAGTGTCGGCCTGATCATCGAAAACCGTGATAATGTTATCGTTGGCGCCGAGCTGGCCTGCGTCAAAGCATACATAGGCTTCATAGTACTGCGGTGACACAAGCGTGATCTCCAGATCGTTGCTGAATGTGTGATTTGCAGCCACAAAGAAATTGACGTCATTCATCGAAACGTCAAGATCAATGTAAAGACTGTCTTCTGTCATCAATCCTGAAGTGCCAGAAGCCGGTATAAGCCTGTCTGACTGCTTCATATAAAATCCTTTCATGAAATCCTGATCATCAAGCCTGAGCATAGGGGATACAGGCTGGTTTGAGATGGCGGCAGGATGTGAAAACCTTGCATTGTTTCTGAAGCGCAGGAGCGAGCCGTCGGTTGTGGAAGGATACTGAAGCCCGTCAAGGTTGTAGGCAACATCATTGTTGCTTACCCTCTCATTTCCTCTGTCCTTTGAGATGTACATCTCCTTCTGGATATCAAATTCCGATTTTATGAATCCTTCAACTCTGGGCTCATCTATGAATCCGTTGAAGTGACCACCCAGACCGGTTCCTCCGATATAGAGAGAGTCTGAGCTTGTAAGGATCTGTCCGGTTGCCATAGTGCCGGATGTTGCATTCCTCCCGTTTATGAAGAACTTGTATTGGCCGGCATTCTTGTACTGAAACACCACATGCGTCCATGTGTTCAGCGGAATTACGGTTGTATCCGTTACGGAAACGTTGTTAATGCTTCCGGTGATCTTTCCTGCAATGGTCATGGCCATTGAATATTTGACTCCGGACAAGTTTGCCGGACCCTTGTAGATTATCTGCTGTGACTTGATCTGTCTGGGATAGATCCATGCCTCCAGAGTCTGAGAGCCTGTATTGTTGAATTCGCTTACATGACTTGCGGCCGCATAGTCACCTGATCCGTCAAGCTCTATGGCTTCGTTCATGGATACTGTTGTCTGAGGCCTGCTTTCCTGATTCATATTCTGAAGCGCCATTTCAACAACAAGGTTAACATTGTTGTCGCTCATGTCATACGGGTAAGGAGTCCCTGTAACGCTTTGGTTTGCCTGAAACCCCACAGAAAAGACCATGCCTTCGTATATGCCGGTTCTGATTCCGAGAAATGTTCTGAAATATGTACTTACCTCGCCGGCGCTAAGCTCTCTGTTCCATATCCTTACTTCGTCAATGTACCCTTTGAAATTCGACTGCATGGTATTGATAAGCGGATTGGAGCCGATGTAAAGATCTTCAAGGCTTGATGACGGAACTACGGAAGAGTTTCTGGAAGTATCAAGGACACCGTTCAGATAAGCCGAGAGCGTGTTAGTTGATGTGCTCTTGGTGAAAGCAATGTGATTCCATTTGTTCGGAGCCAGGCCCGTCTTAAATGTCAGAACCGGATTGCCGTTAATGAACAGTCTCGGCTTTCCGTGCTGAAGCGTGATATTGTAGCGGTCCTTCCATAAGACCTGCCTTTGCTTATCGTAAGCTCCGCCGGGAGTGACAGTATCGGTTGGACAAAGCCACATTTCAAAAGTGAAACTGCCCGTGATGTCTATTGCAGATGTGTGCTGGTACGAAAGAAATGCCACTGAATCAAACCTACCCGCGTTGTTCCAGAACATTTGCGAAAATGAACTGTCCGAAGTGCTCAGTAGCAGAATAATACCGAAAAAGAATATCTTTCCTTTGTTCATTCCTTTGTGAATATTTTGATTTCTGAAAAATAATCAGCCTTATCTGATAATAAAACACATTTGTCGGAATTTTGCACAGCAATGACATCATAACCTGGCTGCTCGGATAAGCTCAGGAAACCTGCGTCTTCTGAATCTCACAATCAGTCTTAGTGCTTGTTAATAAATTTCCGGAGGGACAAAAATGAAGGATCTCGTCACGGTTTCAGCTATGATCAGCAGCAATAGAATAATTCTCTTTTCTGAAGAAGTTTATGTTACTGATTGCGTATCCGGTACAAATCTGAATTCATTGCTCAGCAAATTATACCGTAAGGTTCATTGTTTTTTACTCGGCTATTGTAAAAGATTACGATTCAGCCGGGCGACAGATTGCGGCACAAACGTCCCGGCAGGTTCTTATACGCGCCTGAGCTTTTTCCTTTGCCCCATCTCGCTTTCATACACGCACTTGATCCCGTCGCCCAGAGATCTTTCCACATCGCGTATGTTGTCCACAAGCCTTCTGAATCCTCCGACTTCGACAGATGCGGCCTGGTCAGAGCCCCACATTGCCCGGTCAAGAGTTATGTGCCTTTCCACAAAAGTTGCACCAAGCGAAACAGCGGCAAGCGTCGGAGTGAGCCCTACCTCATGCCCGGAATATCCTACCAGTACTTCCGGAAATTTTTTCTTAAGGGTTTGAATAACCCGTAGATTGAGCTCCTCCGGTTTACAGGGATATGTTGAAGTGGAATGCGCGATCAGCAGATTTTCACTGCCTATTTCGCTTACGGCTGAATCGATCTCTTCCATAGTTGACATACCGGTAGAGATCATAAGCGGTTTGCCGGTTGACTTCTTCTTCTTCAGCAATGGTATGTCCGTAAGCGATGCAGATGCTGCCTTAAGAAACGGAACATTGAAACGATTCATGAAATCAACAGATTCTTCGTCCCAGCATGATGCTGTCCAGTCAATCCCCAGTTTTCTGCACAAAGCGTCTATTGTCTGAAATTCCTGGTATCCAAGTTCCACTTTGTGTCTGTAATCAATGTATGTCATTCTTCCCCAGGGAGTGTCGCGCTCAATGTTCCATTGGTCTTTTGGGACGCACAATTCCGGAGTGCGCTTCTGAAACTTAACGCAATCACAGCCGGCCTCATGAGCTCCTTCAATCAACCTCAGAGCATTCTCAAGCGAACCGTTATGATTGATGCCTATCTCAGCGATTATGTAAACGCTCTCACCGTCACCTACTTTCCTCTTGCCTAAACTGACTGTTGCCATAAATGAGTTATTAATTCAGTTCAAACTCTTGAATAATTGAATAGTAAATGCAGCACATGCAATTCAAATTTCACATTGCACATTAATTCCGCACGGAAAGTTTCACCATGCAGTCCAGCCGCCGTCCACAACAAGGTTTGCTCCCGTCATGTATGAGGATGCATCACTCGCAAGGAATACGACCGCGCCTTTGTAATCCGTTCTGTCCGCCATTCTTCCAAGGGGAGTCCGCTTTGAGTAATTGTGCACAAAGAATTCGTCCTGCGAATTTTCAACGCCGCCCGGTGAAAGGGTGTTCACGCGCACTCCCCTGCCTCCCCAGTATGCGGCAAGAAATCTCGTGAAAGATATCACTGCGCCTTTTGTCGCTGGATATGCGGGCGACTTGTAGAATTTCTGCCTGCCGTTCTTATCAATATACAGCGACTGGTCAGGAGCTGTTATCCCGTATGTTGATGCAACGTTAATTATGCTTCCCTTCCCGCTCCGCGCCATTTCAGATCCGAAAACCTGCGAGCAAAGGAAAATACCTGTAACGTTAACATCAATGGATCTCTGCCACATCTCAAGCGGATAATTCTCGAACATTGACTTTTCCAGCGCCATTGCAGGATTCTCAAACATATCGTTGATCGCCGCATTGTTAACAAGCACATCTATACTGCCTGTCTTTTTCAGGATCTCACTGCATGCGCTCTCAACCGATGTTTTTGAAGTGACATCAAGTTCAACTCCAACGGAATCGTTTCCCAGTGTATCCGCAAAGTCCCTGCATGCCTTGCCTTCAAGATCTGCAACAACAACGCACGAACCGGCTTCCGATAATGCCTTGCAATGCTCTTTGCCTATTAATCCAAGCGCACCCGTTACAATGGATACTCTGCCTTTAAGCGAGAACAATTCATTCATCTTGTCTTTATCTTCAGCTCTTTGGTTTGAAGTTGAAGTTGCTTGTCTTTCTGAACACCGGCTCAACGGGTTCGCCCTTCAGATATGATCTTACATTCTTCTCATCAACAGCTTTCTTAAGCAGAGGCAAAACATCTTCATAAGCCTTCAGCGTATATGCAATGTCACCATCAGTATGTGAGAAGCACATATTATGAAATCCTCCCCAAAGCACTCCCCTCTTTATCATCTCCTGCTGTACAAGAGATTTCATCTCGAGCGGATTGCCTGCGGATGCGTCAAACGTGATGATTGTCCTGCAGTTGTAGCCGGAACACTTTGTGTAATCCATCCCAAGGCCGCCTGCAATTTTATTGTAACCATCTTTCAGCACAGCCCCCTTATCTTCAAGATATGCGGGAACATTCTTCTCAACTATCTCGTCTATAGTTGCCACTGAGGCCGCCATTGAAAGAGCTTCGCCCCCGAATGTAGTGAAGAAGAAAACGTCCTTGTCAAAAAGACTCATGACATCCTTCCTGCCGGTTATTGCAGATATTGGCATCCCGTTGGCCATTGCCTTTGAGTAGCATGCAAGGTCAGGTTTGATGCCAAAATATTCCTGTGCGCCTCCCGCAGCAATCCTGAAACCGGTCCACATCTCATCGAAGATCAGAAGTGTTCCGTTCTTCTCACATATCTCCTTTATATGTTTTAGAAATCCTGCCTTCTCCTGCTCAAAGACAAAAGGCTCAAGGATAAGGCATGCGGTATCGGAATCTATTGACTGTTCAAGTGAGTCGGCGTCATTATAGTTGATCGTGTAAGTAAGATCCTGAACCGCTTCAGGAATTCCGGCATTCCTGTCGGTTACAGCTATGTACCAGTCATGCCAGCCGTGATAACCGCAGCAGAGGACCTTCTCCCGTTTGGTGAATGCCCTTGAAACTCTAACGGCGGCGGAAGTGGCATCACAGCCGGTCTTTGAAAATCGGACGCTCTCGGCATTGGGAATGACGCTCCTTATCTTTTCGGATAATTCAACCTCAAGAGGATGCATCAGCGAAAAAGTGATGCCGTCCTCCAACTGTTTCCTGATTGCATCATCAACCTTTTCGTAGCAATAGCCGAGTGATATCGGTCCGATGCCCATATTGAAATCTATGTATTCGTTTCCGTCAACATCCCAGACATGCGAACCCCTGCCGCGCCTGAGATATTTCGGCGCCACTCCTTTTATCCATTGTGTCGGCCCTTTTGCCAGAGTCTGCGTATGCGCAGGCACCAGCCCCTGTGACCTTGCAAATATCGAGTCCGATTCTTTTATGGAAGGGAATTCTTCGTTGAACTTAATCGTGTTTGGCATTTGTGTCATTGTGTGAATTACTTTCTGTAATCGTGTTGTTTCATCCTGCCTGTTATCTTGTCTGCGATTGCTTCCGCAGTGAATCCTTCAAATTCCAGGACGTCATGTATCAGCGTGGGCCTGAACCATGTATCCTGAAGAGCCACAGGCATCACTTCCACCTTGTGATTGTTCCTTACAATTGCTTCGCATACAATTGAGTAAAGGCCGCCGGTTACAAAATGATCTTCGATCGTAACCAGCAGTTCTGTTCTTTCTGCAGCCCGGAGGATCACTTCCTCGTCAACCGGCTTCAGCGTCCTCATGTTCAGAAGTCCCGTCGAGTATCCGGCCATTTCAAGAATGTCGCGCGCTTTGTATGCTTCTCCGAACATGTAGCCGTAAACAAGGAGCGTTATGTCGTTTCCTTCGGCAATCACTTCGGCCTTTCCTATTTCAAAGTCCTTCGAGTGCTTCATCACCGGCTTTGCATTGTTGTACCTTATGTAGAAAGGACTTGGGCTCGTAAGAACTTTCCGCAATCCGGTGAGCATGTCATCCTCATCCGCAGGGCAGAACACATTCACATTCGGAATGCCCCGCATTATAGAAACATCCTCAATCGCCTGATGCGTAGGTCCGTTGGCTTCGGACAAAAAACCGGGAAATCCTCCTACCAGTTTTACCGGAAGCCCGCTTATGCCCACATCAGTCCTGATGAATTCAAATGCGCGCATCGTAAGAAAAGTGGCGAGCGCGTGTGCTACGGGAATTCTTCCGCGAAGTGCAAGCCCTGTGGCAACCCCTACCAGGGTCTGCTCCGTTATTCCCGTGTCTATGAATCTGTCGCCTATCTGTGAAGGGAGATTCCTGATTGCCGCACGATTCTCTGCAGTCAGCACCATGAATCTTTTGTCATGCTCCACAAGATCTCTCAGTATGTCTTCGTATGTCTGTTTGTTCTGTTCCATTATCTTGCAATGATCTCCTCTGATTTCAGTTCTGTTGTCCTGCCGCCGTTAAGTTCTTTCAGCAGTTCTTCAACTTCTTCTCTGGAAAAATTCACGAACCACCTGTTTGCCTGAGCTTCAATGCTCGGAAGCCCTTTGCCTCTGACTGTTTCGGCTATCACTACCGTCGGTTTTCCTGTTTCAAGGGGCAGTCTGGCAAAAGCGGATTCAAGGCTTTCAAAATCATGACCGTCCGCCTTAACTGCCTTCCAGCCGAAAGCTTCAAACTTGTTTGTGATCGGCTCAAGCGGTATCAGCTCTTCCGTTTCAATGTTTGCCTGAAATTTGTTGCGGTCAACTACGGCAACCAGGTTGTCGAGTTTTTTCGCCGCGGCAACAAGCGCTCCTTCCCATATTGATCCTTCGTTCAGCTCACCGTCACCTAAGACTACGAATACCCTGTTGCCGTGCCCTTTCATCCTGCAGTCAATGGCAACACCGATTGCCACGCTGAGCGAATGGCCGAGAGATCCCGAGAAGTACTCGATGCCGGGCACATTCATATTGGGATGCCAGTATATGTGATCATTCGTCTTGAGATGATTCCCGAGCCTCTCCTTTCCGATGAACCCGAGTTCGGCAAATGTTCCGTAAAGCGCGGGAACATCATGGCCTTTCGATAAGAAGAAATAGTCCCTTCCGGGGTCTTCAAGATTGCCGGGATGAATGTTAAGAACTTCTTTATACAGATACACAAGAATATCTGCGCACGACAGCGAAGCTCCGATGAAGCATCCTCCGTCTGTTGACATTCTTATTATGTGCTCCCTTACTTTGTGGGATATATCTTTCAGCTCGCTTGCTTTGTTTTGTTCCACTTATTTTGTTAAGATGTTTTGCAAAAGCAGGATCGTACTAACCCTGCTTTGTATTTTCGTGTGTTATGGTTTTGAGTTCACCTAGATGATGTCTGTACCAATTGACGCCCGCATACTTGCTGTTGATCTCTTTGATCTGCGGCTTTCTGTCAAGCAGGAGCATTATGTCACAAAGCGTAAAGTTCTTCCTGGCGGGGTAAAGTTCCTCATACACTGTTTTGATGAATTCATAATCTTCCGGATAATCAATTGTCATTCTGTGGCTCATTGAAAAATCAAGGCCTGTTTCCCATTCAACATTCCCGATCCGAAAACGCTCAGGGTCTTCCCAGATGTAAGGAGTAGTATGTTCTCTTTCAAAATCCCTGCCGGCTTCCTTCCAGGCAGTTTCAAGTATTTCAAACGGCATGATCTCCACATCGTTGCCGTCGGGATATGTTGCCGGGTGCAGATTGCTTACAAAGTCATACTTTCCGGCATTGCTGAAGTAATAATCCGCCACTCTCTTTATTACATTGGGACAAATGAGCGGGCAGTCTGACGGTATCTTGGCAACGTGCTTTGCTCCGTATGCAATTGCAGTTCTGTAATGCCTGTCAAGAAGGTCATAAGGATGGCCTCTGAAGCACTCCATGCCGTAAGCCCTGCAAAGTTCTTCCACTTCATCATCTTCTCTGTCTGTCGTCGTGGCAATCACGGCCTTAAGGTCTGCATCCGATGATGCAACTCTCTCATACATTCTGAACAGCAGAGGTTCTCCGGCAAGCGGCATCAGAATTTTGCCGGGAAGGCGCGTTGACCCCTTTCTAGCCTGGATCACAACCAGTATTTGCTCTGTACCGGAATTCAATGCATCAGGAGGTCAATTGTGCGAGGTGCAGATCTTCCGAATTGTCATAAACAACTTCATTCAGTTCCTTGCCTATGAGCTTAAGGCATTCATCCGCGATATTCTGCGCTGACTTGCCTCCGTTTTGCAGCGGCACAAGTTTTTTAAGCTCCTCAATGTCGAAGGATGAATGGACTTTTTTCCCGAGAGCAATGCCAACATAAACAACTGTCGAAAAGTGAGTTATGAGTATGTCGCAGTTCGCGATCATTTCATCAGTGTTTCCCTTGTGATAAACCAATGAACCCGGAGCATATTTGTTTATCTCCCGCGTTGCTCTCGGCACGTTCTCATTGGGGTGAAGTTTGAAGATCAACTGCTTGCCTTCAGAGAGTCTCACTGCTTTCTCAATGAACTTCTTTCTGTTTTCCGCTTTGTATGTTTCCCTCGCGTCTGAAGTGCAGACAAGTGCATAGCCTTTGTGCGGGAAATCATTCTGCAGGCAGGCCGCGCAATTGTCAAAGTTCGGCAGACCCGTGACTCTTATCTTACCGGGATTTACACCTTTTTTGATGAAGTGCTCTTTGTAACCCTCCGAAGCCACACAAAAAGTCTGATACATATCCGAAAGCCCGGTTGCAGCCGTTCCTCCGAAGTAACCCGGAATGCCTGTTCTCTTCACAACTTTATAAGCAAGATTTTCGGGATCAGTCATTCCTTCCTGCACGAGAAGCATCCGCCGTCCTCTCACATTTCTGGGAACAATTAAGTCACTGCACATAACAACAAGCTCATATCTATTCTTTTCACCCCTGTAGTCAATGTTCAGATCATTCTGCCTGAAATAATCCATGGAAATGTTATAGAACTTCTTGCCCAGCACGCTGAATTCAAGCAGTCCGAGATTGGTCGCAATTTTTTCTATGCCGTCGGCATAATAGGGCGTAAAGAAGTGATTGAAGTCAGGGAGTTTTTCGGAGATCTTGTGCAGCATTGTGGTCTGATTTCTAGACCCGCATATAAACAGTATGTTTTTCTTCATATAATTGATTGGTCAAAAATACGAAAAGTTTCAAAAACAAATCACATACTCAACAATTCGCGTTGTTAATTTTTGTTAATCTCAGCAGTTGAAATTCAGTTAAGAAAGTTTACGCCGAATGAGATCTGAAATCCTCCTACGTTTGTGATCTGACTGTTCTCAATGCTGTAAACGCCTTCCCCAATGATCGGCAGATAATAGTAATTGAAGCTCATATTCATGGAAACTCCCTCGCTTTGCTGATATGTAAACCCGATTCCCGCAAAACCGCCGAATGCAAACTTCATTTTGGTATCATCAATAGCATTGAAGAATTCCTGATCGTAAGGGTTATAGAATACTGCCGTGGGAGTGATCCCGGTGTTGAAAACGGGATTGAAACTTCCCTCGAGATCATCCTTGAACGGCTCAACTCTCCACCCTATGCTGAGCGGCATTATAAAAAGCCTGTTGACCTTGTTTTCAACATAGACATTCCCGTTGATATCGGTTCGTTGGATTTCCCTCGAATCCGAATAGCTTGAAAATGTCAGTTTGAAAAGAAAATCCGAGTTGGAGCCCGAGGGCAGGTAATAAGAAACATTTGGCCCGAAACCTCCTTCCGAATAGTCAAGTCCGATTCCCCAGTTGTTCCTTGGCTGTTCGAGCTTAACGGGCTTGGTGGGCTTGTTGCTCATCTGAGCATTGCATTTTTTGGCTGAATGAAGCGGAAAAGCAATGAGGACGGCAAGAAGGAACGCGGCTTTCATCTAACTTCTCTTTGTTAATTGTTTTTATAAGTTAAAAAACTAATCTTAAAATCAAAACTCAATAGCCTTGACTCCTAGAAGATTTGAAAGAATCTCAGAAGTTGTTTCCAAAAGGCAAAAATACTTGACAATCGTTCTAGAAAACATTCACGATCCGCACAACGTCAGCGCGATACTTCGCAGTGCAGATGCAGTAGGAATCGGAGAAGTTTACCTCATTTACAACACCAATAAGTTTCCAAAGATCGGAAGGGTTTCCTCTGCAAGTGCGAAGAAATGGGTTGACCTTAAGAAGTTCAGCACCGTGGAAAGCTGTTTCAGCGAGCTCAGAAACAGGAAATTCAGGATCTACTCCACTTATATAGGTGAGGATACACCGGGAAGATCACTTTACGACCTTGATCTCTCAAAGAGGTCGGCGATCGTTCTGGGCAATGAGCACGATGGTGTATCAAGGGAGGTAGTGGAACAAAGCGATGTGAATTTCAGCATACCGATGTACGGAATGATCCGCTCACTGAATGTCTCTGTAGCCGCGGCGGTGTGTATGTATGAAGCATTGAGACAGCGCGAAAGTGCAGGGCTCTACAGCAGAAATCAGCACACCAAAAAGGAGCTGAACGCTTTGCTTGATGATTATTTAAAAAGATGAACTATGCTTCCTGAATACTTAAGAAAGGATCTTGGGCTCAGACATACTTCGAACATACTGATAATTTCCGGCCCCTGCGTTGTTGAGTCAAAGTCAATAGCTTTCAAAACCTGCGAAACTCTGAAGTCCATAACAGACAAACTCAAACTGCCTTTCATTTACAAGTCATCATACTCAAAAGCCAACAGGACTTCATCGGGATCTTTCAGAGGCATCGGCATGGACAAGGCACTGCAGATTCTTGATGACATAAAAAGGGAGTTCAGCGTGCCCATACTTACTGACTTCCACTCTGAAATTGAGGCCGAAATTGCGGCGGAGGTGGCTGATGTTTTGCAGGTGCCTGCTTTCCTCTGCCGGCAAACCGAATTGCTTGAAGCAGCGGGAGAAACGGGCAAAGTGATCAACATAAAGAAGGGGCAGTTCATGGCGCCCGAAGACATGTTCTACCAGGCAGAGAAGGTCTCAAACACAGGCAACAAGAAGATCATGCTCACTGAAAGAGGTTCCACATTCGGATATAACAATCTGGTGGTGGATATGAGAAGCCTTGTGATAATGAAGAAATTCGGTTACCCCGTCATTTTTGACGCAACACATTCAGTGCAGATGCCATCGAAAGAATCCGGGGTGAGCGGCGGGAATCCCGAGTTCATACCGCCGCTCGCAAGAGCAGCTGCCGGTACCGGAGTTGACGGGTTCTTCATAGAAACTCATCCCAATCCGGCAAAAGCCCTGAGCGATGCGCGAAGCATGATGAGGCTTTCCAGCATGGAAGCATTGCTCAGACAACTCTCTGAACTGTCAAAGATAGTAAGAACACAAACAGCACCGTGACGAAATCAAATAATCTCCTCTCAGAATATGCGCTTCGCTGATAAGACTGTTCAGAGACACGGCAAGCCGGCATGGCTTGTTTATGCCGGAATATTTGTAACGGCAATGTCAACTCTTCTTCTTGAGTTCACACTGACGCGTGTTCTGTCTGTATCGCTGTGGTATCACTTCGCATTCATGATCATCAGCATTGCATTGCTCGGCTTTGGAATAAGCGGAGTAGTGCTTTTCAGGAGCAAGCGGCTTGCAAAAATTCCAAGCGGCAAACTGCTCAGTGTATTGGGAGTAATTTACGGTTTCAGTGTGATAGCAAGCTTCATACTCTTCAACAGGATCCCGTTCGATCCTTTCAGCCTGCTTTCCGATCCGGTGCAGTTCGTTTATCTGCCGCTGTATTATTTGCTCATTACAATTCCGTTCTTCTTTGCAGGGCTTATCATCTCTGCAATACTCACAAGATACAAGCCGCAGGTTTCATCGCTTTACTTTGCCGACTTGCTCGGAGCGGGGCTTGCGTGCGTTGTCTTTGCGCTTGTCATGCCTGCACTCGGTGGCAGCGGAGCAATTGTAGCCGCGGCGGCATTAGGGTTTGTGGCAGCAATTCTGTTTGGCTACGAAAGCAACAGGATGATCTCACTGATCGCATTCATCTTCCTTCTGCTGACTTCCATATTCATTATTGATACCGACGAGAAACTTCCGATAAGGGTTACTGCCAACAAGATCTTCGGGAATTATATGGAGATGAATCCCGAACTGAAAGTAAGGACAGACTGGAACATCTTCTCTAAGGTGGATGTGATGAAAGATGACGAGCAGTCGCAGGACGGGTACAACACTTACCTTGCAATAATTGACGCAGGCAATTCCACAACAAGCATTCCGAATGTGAAGTCAATGCCCGTTACAGGCAAACCCGCCGACGCATCGAACATGGCGTTTGCATCCAAGGATTCAGTTGGGAGGGTTTTCATTATCGGCTCCGCGGGAGGAGGGGAAATACTAACGGGGCTCTATCATTCGGCAAAGTCAATAACGGCAGTTGAGATAAACGGAATACTGAATGACCATCTGACCGAGAATCTCTCATACTGGACCGGCCCGCTTGTCAAAGACAACAAGAAAGTAAAGCTTATCACGGACGATGCAAGATCAGAACTTACATCCAAAAGAATTCAGTATGATGTCATAATATCAGCGCATACGATCTCATCTTCCGCAGTTGCAAGCGGCGCTATGTCGCTTGTTGAAAATTACATACTCACGCAGGAAGCGCTTGAAGATTACATTCGCCATCTTGAATGGGACGGCGTTCTTTACATCTCAAGGCCTGAGACTCAGCTTCCGAAGATCATCGTATCCCTGAAGAAAGCGCGGCTGGAAACCAGCAAGGGGCTGGAGGCAAGCAAGAAGAGCTTTGTTGTGTTCAGAAGGCCGCCGGGTGAGTTTGAAGGTGATATGGGCTTTCTCGGAGGTGTCCTTTACAGCAAGCGGGGATTCAGTGAAGAGGAGATCCTCAGGTTAAGGTCTGAAGCCGCTTCACTCGGACTTGAGATCCTTTACGATCCGAACATCAGCAAACCCTCGATCATTACCGAAGCAATTGAATCGCCGGTGGATGTGATGATAAGCAAGTACGGCGCGAAGGTCACACCCGCAACGGATGACAAGCCGTTCTTCGATCAGAACATCGGGTTCGGCGGCCTTACAATTGACGGAGTGAAAGAAACTTTTTCTCAGGATGACAAGGCAATACTTGCGCTCAAAGACAAGCCGGTGGCCGAGACAACGATGATCGTCATTCTGCTGCAGTCCATACTTGCGGCGTTTGCATTTCTCATTCTTCCGTTCATGGTTTCCCGCAGCAAGGCTGACAGCGAAAAGGGAACGCGATCATTTCTTGCATATTTTTCTCTGCTCGGCATTGCTTATATAATGATGCAGATCTCTTTGATACAGAAGTTCACTCTTTTTCTGGGACAGCCCGTGTACACGCTTCTCACAGTTGTCTCTTCCATGCTTGTATTCTCAGGGCTCGGAAGTCTGTTCTCAGCCAGGATTGTAAAGCCGGGAGGCAGGCGACTGCATCTGATTTTCATCATAATATCCGCTTCGATACTCCTGATCGGATTTCTGAATCCGTATCTCTTTGATGCAATGAACCGCGCCGACATCTGGCTCAGAGTGCTTGTTACAGTAGCGGTAATAGCCGTGCCTTCATTCTTCATGGGAATGCCCTTCCCGCTCGGCATAGGAATGATCAAGGAGAGTGAAAGCAACGTTACCGCGCTTGCCTGGGCCGTGAACGGATTCTTTTCGGTGATCGGTTCGGTGCTTGCCATGATATTTGCGATGACCGCGGGATTCAGGTTTGTATTTGTATTCGCGGCTTTGTGTTACCTTGCCGCAATGTTCTTTGCGGCAAAGAGATCCGGCCTTTCAAAGGCCTGATCCAATCAAATGACTAAAAACACTGATATGGAAAAGAACGAAGACCATTACAGAAAAAAGACACTTGCCATACTTGTAGGAGGAGGGCCGGCGCCGGGCATCAATGGCGTGATCCGTTCGGCAACAATAGAGGCGATCAACTCGGGGCTGAATGTAATTGGCATTTATGAGGGCTTCGAGTTTCTAAGCAAGGGAGATTCGTCACATGTGAAGGAACTGAGGATCGAAGACGTATCGAGAATTCATTTTGACGGCGGAAGCATTCTTCACACTTCAAGAGTCAATCCTGCCAAGAGCAAGGAAATGCTTGATGCAAGCCTCAAAGCGCTGACGCAGCTTTCGGTTGACTACCTTGTAACTATCGGCGGCGATGATACTGCAACAAGCGCACACAAGATCGACCTTCTTGCAAAGGGACAGATACAGGTTGCGCATGTCCCTAAGACAATTGACAATGATCTGCCGCTTCCCGGAAATATGCCTACTTTCGGATTTCAGACTGCGCGTGATTTCGGATTCAGAATAGTGCAGTCATTGATGGTGGATGCGCAGACAACAAGGAGATGGTATTATGTTGTTTCGATGGGCAGAAAAGCTGGCCATCTCGCACTCGGCATCGGAAAGGCCGCGGGCGCCACTCTCACTATCATAGGAGAGGAATTCGGAGACAAGACGATCAGCTTTGAATGCGTGTGCGACATTCTCGAAGCATCCATAATTAAGCGAATGGCGCAGGGCACGCCTTACGGAGTGGCGGTGCTTGCGGAGGGGATCATAACCAGGATAGATCAGGAAGAGCTGAAGACTCATCCCTACGTGAACCTTGAGAAGGACCTGCACGGAAACATAAGGCTGTCTGAAATTGACATCGGCAGGATTACGAAAGACGAAGTAAGAAGAAGGCTTCGCGAGAGAGGAATCGGAACTACGATCGTCAGCAAAGATATCGGCTACGAGCTCAGATGCGCAACGCCAATTCCGTACGACTGCGAATACACGCAGGACCTTGGCTATGCGGCAGTAAGATATCTGCTTCAGGGAAATTCAGGCGCAATTGTGACGGTAGATAAGGGTCAGCTTATCCCGATAAAATTCCATGACATTATTAATTCTGACGGAAAGATCAGCACAAGGGAAGTTGACGTAAACTCCGACAGCTACAAGGTTGCAAGGCAGTACATGATCCGGCTTGAGAATAGCGACTTTGAAGAGATCAAGAATGTGGCAAGGCTGGCGCTCATCGGAAATATGTCCACTGATGAGTTCATCAAGCGATTCAGGTATCTGACGGAGATGCAGGCTGATGAAGAAAATAAGCCGGATTTCTCAAAGAAGCAGAAGAAGTCGCCTCCCGCGAAACACGTTGCCGTCAAAGCAAAAGTTAATAGCGGAAAACCAAAACCGAAAAAGCGAAAGTGAAATCCAGACCATCAGGCAAGCGTCTCAAACAGCAGGCTACCGTGGCGCAGAGCAAGGTGCTGACAGAAATGAAGATCGGCGTTCTTACCAGCGGAGGCGACTGCCCCGGGCTTAATGCAGTGCTGAGAGGTATTGTCAGAAAATCTATGAGCTATGATTACAGGATAATCGGAATACTTAACGGATGGAAGGGCCTGATCGATGAGGATTACCTCGAGCTGGGACTCAAGGAAGTTTCGGGCATAATCAACAGGGGCGGAACAATAATTGGAACTTCCCGGTACAATCCCTTCTTAGAGAAGGACGGGAAGAATCTGCTTCTCGATAAAGTTCAGAAGGCCGGATTCAGTTCACTCATCTGCATCGGAGGCGAAGGCTCAATGCACATTGCGCAGATGGCGCATGAAGCCGGTATCAATGTGATCGGAGTTCCGAAGACAATTGACAATGATATTTACGGAACGGATTTCACATTCGGCTTTGATACGGCTGTAAACATTGCAACGGAAGCAATAGACCGGCTTCACTCGACAGCGGAGTCGCATCACAGGGTTATGGTGGTTGAAGTGATGGGCAGAAACGCCGGCTGGATCGCAGTTTATTCGGGCATTGCAGGCGGAGCAGACATCATAGCCATTCCCGAGCAGAAAGTTGGGATTGAGCACATGATAAGCGTGATCAGAAACCGCTATCTGCGCGGAAAGAAGTTCTCCATAATAGTTGTGGCCGAGGGCTGTACATTTGAGATTGATGAGTTTCAGCATGTGCGCATTGATACGAAGAACGTTAAGAAAGATGATTTCGGCAGGCCGCGGCTCGGAGGCATATCGCATTATCTTGCCGAGGAGATCGAGGCAAGATCGGGATTTGAAACGCGGGCAACAATACTCGGTCATCTTCAGCGTGGGGGCATGCCGACTGCATTTGACAGGGTACTCGGAACAAGATACGGAGTCTATTCAGTAGAGATGGTATGTAAGGAGAAGTTCGGAAGAATGTGTTCCATACAGGGAAATGAAATGACGGACATACCGATAAAAAAGGCGATCTCCAAACTAAAGACTGTCGATCCCGACATTTACGATGTTGCGCAAGTTTTTTTCCATTAACAATACACGCGGTTAATTGAAGAACATTACAGAAGAATCTGCAGGTCATAAGTCGTCAGGACTGCTGAGAAGGCTCGGCTTATTTACGGCAATACTGATCGTAGTAAGTTCCATGATCGGATCGGGGATCTTCAAGAAAGCCGCGCCGATGGCAGTTGACCTTCAGTCAGGAGGACTGCTGCTTCTCGCATGGCTGATTGCGGGCATCATCACTTTCATCGGAGCAGTAACGAATGCCGAGATTGCCGGGCTCATTGCGGCACCCGGCGGGCAGTATGTCTATTTCAAAGAGATGTACGGAAAGGCATTTGCATTCATTTACGGTTGGTCATGCTTCTCGGTGATCCAGTCTGCATCTATCGCATCAATCGCTTATGTGTTTGCAGAATCGGTCAATGCGGTACTCCCTCTGCCGCATCTCGGCCAGTTGCTTGAGGAGTGGAGCCTCTTCGGAATATTCTATCCTCTCAACAATTTCGGAGTGAAGGCGCTGACCATTCTGACCATCATCTTTCTTACAACGGCAAACTATCTTGGCGTTATCTTCGGCGGATTCATAAGCAATGTATTCACTACTCTGAAAGTTCTTGGAATTGCAGTGATAATAATTCTCGGACTTGCTCTCAGCGACGGAAGCATTGACAACGTACAGCCGTGGGGACAGAGTCCGACAGCCGAATACGGAACATCGCTTGGACTTTTCGGTGCAATGTTCGCTGCAATGCTCGGGGCATTCTGGGCATACGACGGCTGGAACAATATCGGATACCTCGGCGGCGAAATAAAAGAGCCGAAGAAGAACATTCCCCTTGCGCTTTTCATAGGAGTTTCGGCAGTGATGGTGATCTACCTGATCACGAACTTTACTATCCTGTACATAATGCCTGTTAATGAGATCATTGATACGGCAAACAGGGAGAACACCATCATAGCTGTTGAAGCGCTTAGAAAATTTCTAGGACACGGAGGCGCTTTCTTCATTTCCGTGCTGATCATGATCTCGACATTCGGCACAACGAACGGAACCATACTTGCATCTTCAAGGATCTACTTCGCAATGGCCAAGGACGGACTGTTCTTTCCTTCCGCAGGAAACGTTCACCCGAGATTCAAGACTCCGTACACATCGCTGATAATTCAGGGCACCTGGGCAAGCATTCTTGTGCTTTCGGGCACGTTCGATCAGCTTACCGACATGCTCATCTTTGCCTCATTCATCTTTTACGGAGCCGGCGCTTTCGGCGTGTTCATATTGAGGAAGAAGATGAAGGATCATCACAGGCCTTACAAGGTAATGGGATATCCTTATGTGCCGTTCATCTTCGTGCTTTTCTGCATCACTCTTGTGGTTGTGACAATATTGCAAAACCCCCGCGATGCCGGCATTGGCCTTGTGCTTGTACTCAGCGGCATTCCTTTTTACATCTTCTGGAAGAAAAAGCTGGACAAGGTTTCAACGGACTAATTTCTTATTTCACAAATGGACACAAACGTTTTCGGAGAGCCACTCAGAACATGCGGAGATGATCCCGTCACCGGATTCAAGAGGACAGGATGCTGTGAATCTTCCGAATACGACCCGGGGATTCACATTGTCTGCACAGTAATGACCGACGAGTTCCTGAATTTCTCAATCCTCCGCGGCAACGACCTCAAGACCCCCATACCCGAAGCTGAATTTCCCGGATTGAAAGCCGGAGACAGGTGGTGCATCTGCGCTTCCCGCTGGCTTGAAGCCTGCGACGCTGGAGTCGCGCCTCCTGTTGTGCTTGAAGCCACCAACGAAAAATTTCTTGAGTTCATTTCACTTGAGGAACTTGTACTGTTCGCTTACATTGACTACGGATTTGAATCATGAAAAACGGACTTACCAAACTTTTCAAAGAATTTTTCGACAGCGAGAGGACAGGCGGATACCTGCTGATAATCTGCACGGCCGTCTCGCTTACTATTGCAAACTCCCCCCTGAGCAGTGCTTATGCGGCATTGTTCAAAACCAAGATAGGATTCGACATAGCATCCTTCAGCATGAACTATCCGGTTTATCATTGGATAAATGATCTGCTGATGGCGGTCTTCTTTTTGCTTGTCGGACTGGAGATCGAAAGGGAATTATACATCGGCGAGCTTTCCGATATCAGAAAGGCATTGCTCCCCATATTTGCGGCTGTTGGAGGTATGCTTGTTCCCGCGCTTATTCACTTCAGTTTCAATGCGGGCACAGAGACGCAGTCAGGATTCGGGATTCCGATGGCCACCGACATTGCATTCGCAATCGGAATGCTTTCGCTTCTCGGAAGCAAAGTACCTGCTTCGATAAAAGTTTTTCTTACGGCGCTTGCGATCATTGACGACCTTGGCGCCATAATAATGATTGCGGCATTCTATTCGCAGGGATTTTCCGCTGTTTATTTTTTCCTAGCCATGGGGATATTCGTAATGCTGTTGATATTCAACCGGCTTGGTGTGAACAAACTTCTGTTGTACCTCATACCCGGAATTTTCATGTGGTACTTCATGCATGAGTCGGGAGTCCATGCAACAATTACAGGCGTACTGCTCGCATTTGCAATTCCATTCAGGGACGGTTCCGAGAGTTCGATATCGTATAAACTTCAGCATTTTCTCCACAAGCCCGTTGCGCTGATCATCATTCCCCTCTTCGCGCTTGCAAATACGGGAATCTCAATAACACCTGAACTGCTGGGCGGACTTTCATCCGGCAATTCAATCGGCATAATCCTGGGATTGTTCCTCGGAAAGCCGGCCGGAGTATTCCTTCTCACATTCATTGCAGTGAAGATGGGGATCAATAAACTTCCCGGAGA
>CAZTQR010000057.1:0-21234 GCA_964615795.1 uncultured Ignavibacteriaceae bacterium | reverse complement strand
AAATTGTCCCAAAGTAAATTGTCAATTGATGAAAGTCTGATTAATTTGTGCCTTCAATTACAGATCAACTCAGCAACTTAACTTAATCCGGCATACTTTGAATATCGGTTTCGGATGTTACCGCATAAATGAACTTGTGGAAGAGCACAGGCAGTCGCTGTCGAAGGCACTGCTTGCAGGTGTAAATGTGATTGATACTTCTGCAAACTACGCCGACGGCGGAAGCGAATCCCTGATAGGCAATGTAGTTGCAGAACTCACTGCATCCGGAAACATTGAACGAAAGAACATAACTCTCATTACAAAGGGCGGCTACATTCAGGGAAAGAATCTTACCGTTGCCAGGGAAAAGAGATCCCGCGGCAACGCCTTCCGTGATGTGATCGAGTTCAATGAGAAACTTTGGCATTCCATCAGCCCTGATTTTCTCGAAGACCAGTTCCAAAGGCAGTTTGAACGCCTGAAGGTTGAATATGTTGATACTTACCTTCTGCATAATCCGGAATATTCGCTCAGCTTCCGGAACTCCTCAGGCGCATCTCTTGAAGAGAACCGGAATCTGTTCTACGGCCGGGTCGAAAAGGCGTTTGAGTTTCTCGAAGATAAGGTGCGCGAGGGCAGGATCAGGGATTACGGTATTTCATCGAACACATTTGTTTCTTATAAGGAGAGCACCGAATTCGTATCACTCGAAAGATGCATAGCGGCGGCGGAGAAAGTTGCCGGAAGCGGAAATCATTTCAGATCTGTGCAGTTTCCGCTGAACCTGTTCGAAGGCGGTGCGGTGACTGTACGAAACAATTCTGACAGCACGAAGACAGTGCTTGAATATGCACATGAAAGAGGAATGAAAGTGTATGTGAACAGGCCGCTCAATGCGATTATGTCCACAGGGCTTGTGAGACTTGCAGATTTCAAAGCAGATGACTTCCGCGAGAAGGACTTCATCAGGCAGAATGAGCTTGTAAAACAGATGGAAGCGGACATAACAAATGAGATACTGCCTCGTGAAGGTGTGGAAGGAGACGAGCTTAAACTGATCTCGGATAAATTCACTACGGGCAGAATGATATATGAGAACTGGAAATTCTTCGGCAGTATAGAGCATCTGAACGACATGATCATGCAGACTTACACTCCTGCAATTTCCGAGATCTCACATTTTGCAGAAGGCAGAAGGTCGAACGAGAACCTGTTTATGCGTGTACAAAAATATGTTCACGAGTGCCATAAGCTGATGAACTTCGTTTCAAACTATTACAAGCTCAGGGCGGGCAAGCGGGCACAGTTCATACACGGCCTCATAAACGAACATCTGCCGCCCGGATATCACGGACTGTCTCTTGCAAGAAAAGCGCTGTTGGTTACCGCTTCCGTCCGCGGGGTAAGCAGTGTACTGCTTGGTATGAGAAAGCCGGGATACGTGGACGATGCGCTTGAAGTGATGAAACTCCGGAGTATCGAAAATGCAGAAGAAATCATAAGACATGCGAGTTCGGAAATTCTGAACATAAAGAACTGAACTTTGAGCATGAAGAGTGCAGTGAATGACGGTTCGAAATCAGGAGAAGATCCTGAACAGCAGTCCTTATCTCAGGGAAAGAAGTTTCTGATTGCTGCTGTGCTTCTCGTTTGCTCCGCGGTCCTCGGTTACTATCACTTCAGGGATCCGAAGCCGGAGATCCGGCATGAGCCGTTGCAGGCACTGCCTTCCGGTGAGAAGATATCCGCCGGTATTGATTCGGTGCTCGGTACGTTCGGCATAGAGGGCAAATGGATCAGAAATATCAGCGACAGAAAGTCGGCCGGATTGTGGTTTGCAAAGGAGATCAGGCTTCCTTCAGACCTTCCGAGCGTTACGGTAAATCATGACCTCAGCAATTATCTCACAAACATGAGCCTGACGGTAAGAGTACGCGAAGAGCCGCGCGCAAAGACTGTCGGAATAAATGTTTACAAAAACTCCGACACGCTGAATTCGAAAGTTGGCTACATTGCACTCCTCCGATCCGATTCCGCCCAGCGAAGATCTGCATTAATTTGTCTGTTGATAGACAGTCTCGAATACCTGACCCTTTCTGATGCAGGAATTATCGTTAACTCGGCGGAAGAGTTTTCAGTGGTAATGCCGCAGAGCAATGACAGGGCAGATTACCAGGCGCTGATTGCGGAGTCCGGCCGGGACCATGTGCTTGAGCTTCAGCTTGGATCCGGGGACTCTTTTGATTCGGATTTCAGAGCCGGCATGGATGAAAGGGAGATACGATCAAAGGCAAGAGGGCTGAGCATGAGTTTTGCAAAAGTCTCCGGTGTGATCTTAAAGGGGGTTGAATCGCAACCGGAGCTGGCAGAGACTGTGAAAAGCGAATTTGAGAAGTTCGGACTGCGGATCTATGAAGACACACTGATCGTTCCGGCTTACTCTTCTGAATTCAGCGCGGACCGGCTTGCTTCATTGCTTGAAAGCCGCGGACAGAAAAACGCGGTAATAGCGGTGAATCCCGGAATCTCCGGGTTTGAGGCGATGTGGAAAGCCCTTGAACCGCTCAGAAAGCGTGGCTACAGATTCTCGACTTTGGCAGATTTGTAAGGAGAATGAATCCGGGCATTAAAAAAGATTCCACGGTGTCCGTGGAAAAAAAGACTGAGAAGTGATAACCGGACAAAGACAAAAAAAGAAATGACTTCAAATGAATTTTATATGGGCTATGCATACCGGGAGGCCGAGCGGGCTTACGAAGAGGGCGAGGTGCCGGTAGGATGCGTGATCGTGTTTCAGAACAGCATAATCGCAAAGTCGCACAACAGAATAGAAACGCTGAAAGACCCCACCGCACATGCTGAGATCATGGCCATCACTTCTGCGGCCGAGTACCTTCAAAGCAAAACGCTTGCCGGCTGTACGATGTATGTTACGCTCGAGCCATGCGTGATGTGCGCAGGAGCAATCGTCCTTTCAAAAATTGAAAATCTGTTCTTCGGCGCCTACGATTTCCGAAGCGGAGCTTGCGGCAGTGTGTTCAACATCACTTCATCAGACAATCTCAATCATAAGGTAAACGTACTCGGCGGAGTTCTTGACGACAAATGCCGTGAAATATTGAAGAGCTTCTTTGAAGTCAGGAGACACGACGGATAACAAAGGATCAGCGGTGAGCCTTGCTCATCTTTCAAGGTTTCGATGAAATACCGGGCCGGAGAGATTGAACCGATGCCGGCTGTTGTCTGCGGCAATGAGATAACTTGCAGGCATATTCTGAAGCTGAGCGAAAAATACTTTTGCCGCTGAAGATCTGTTTGCAATCAGACCAATCTCACCTGTAATGTTCTTCCTTCAGTTTGGATATCAGCAACCCGGTTCTTTTGTTCCTGCCTTCTTCATTCAGATGATAGACCGTATCGAAGAACAGTGAATCGGAATAGACAAGCTCTTCGGGAGTTGTTATGATCTTAATCTTAAGTTCATTGTTAAGCTGTGTTTCAAAATCCTTCACGGCTTTCCTGTTCTTTTCATACTCGCTTTCAGGATAGCTTGCAAAAGTGAAGTAAACCCTGCCGCCCTTCTTCTCAACTTCCCCGGCGAAGTTGTTAAGCTTTCTGATGTTCCCCGAATAGTCTTTGACCTCGAGCGGCGTTCTTCCCCGAAGCTCAAACGGATACTGCTTTCCGAGATGACTGATCACATCTCCGTTTTCATTGAATGCGCTTCTGGAGTAGATCAACGTATCGTATGAATGCACCTGATCTGAGATGAAGACCTTTGCTTCCTTGAATTTCAGCGCTTTGTCAAAGAAAGTGTTTGACATTCGTTTCCAGCTTTCCTGCGACTCGCTCACGAAGTACTTCAGCTCCTGCGCGTAAAAATCCGGATCCCTGCTGACATACTTCTCCGCATCCGGATAAACATTGAGCACGTAGTCAATATCTTTGTAAAACATCTCGTCGAGGTAATACTCGATCGAAAGCACCACCACATCTCCCTGCCTGATGTTCATTGCCACATTGTTAAGAATGAAATCAAGCCCGAAGTTTCCATGCAGACCCATGTTGATCACATTCACACCGAGTTCCTTTTCTATGAGTTTGGAATCGAGTCCGAATGCGAGATTTGACGCGCCGGCAAAGATCAGCCTTGGAGAAGGAACATTTCTTATAAGACTGTCCTTGTCAATTACTGCGGCGAAGTAGTTTCGCGAATCGTACTTCTTAACACCGTTACGTTTTGCGATAATCATTATGCTTGCGCCGACCGCGACTGAGAGAATCAATATTTTCAGAACAAGTTTTGTCAAAACTGGAAGTAGATAAATCTTTGGGATATCTCATACTGGCCAAGAAGTATGATCGCAGTGAGGATAAGGTAATAGAGCGCCCATCGGTAAACGGCCGGCTTTGAGTTGATCATTTCAATAATGCTTCCCCGCCTTTGTATGAGCTCAACGATCCCGAGGAATGCTATCAGCAGAATGCAGATAGCAAACTCAAGCAAATTCCTGCCGAGATAAAGTATGTGAACTCTGTCAGGGCCGAACATCTGCGTGACGTTTCCGATGCCCTTGATCATGTTTGCGAGTATGAGCATTGCGTCGTGCAGATTCATCGCACGGAAGAAAACCCATGAGAAGCACACAAGCGCTGCGGTGATCATTACCTGAATGAATCTGTGCAGTCGCTTTGCCTTTGCGAGTCCTGTGATCTCCAAAAACTTCTCCCGGAAGTTCCTTGTAAGAATTCCGATGATAAGATATGTGCCGTGAAGCGCTCCCCAGATCACGAAAGTCCAGTTAGCTCCGTGCCACAGGCCGCTTACCATGAATGTGAAGAAGAGGTTGAAGTACCACCTAGGGATGCCGACCCTGTTACCTCCGAGCGGAATGTAGAGGTAGTCCCTGAACCATGTCGATAGCGAGATGTGCCATCGCTTCCAGAATTCGCTTATGGATTTTGAAAAATACGGCCGGTTGAAATTCTGCATGAGCTTGAACCCCATGACCTGCGCCGAACCGATCGCGATGTCTGAATATCCCGAGAAGTCGCAGTAGATCTGAAACGCAAAGAAGACCGTTGCTATCACCATGCTTATGCCTTCGTAATTCTGCGGATTGTCATAGACCTGATTCACGAACACCGCAAGCCTGTCGGCAATTACGACCTTCTTGAACATACCCCATGCCATTAGCTTAAGACCGTCGGCAATGCGCCTGTATTCAAATCTGTGGCGCTCATAGAACTGGTACAGAAGCTGTTGAGGCCTTTCGATCGGGCCCGCAACAAGCTGAGGGTAGAACATAACAAACAGTGAGTAAATGCCAAAGTTCTTTTCCGCCTTCTGCCTTCCTCTGTAAACCTCCACAACATAGCTCAGACTCTGGAACGTATGGAACGACAATCCGATCGGAAGTATCAATCCGATGTTTTCCACGGGATACTCAAGCTCAAACGTTCTGAACACGTCCGCAAGACTCTGATTGACGAAGTTGAAATACTTGAAGACAAACAGCACAAGTATGAGGCTCACTATGCTGACAGCCAGGAATTTCTTCCTCTTCTTTCCTTCGGACCGCTCGATGTAGATTCCCGCGAAGTAATCAATTACGATTGTAACTGCAAGTATGAGAATATATGCCGGGATGAATGCCATGTAGAAATAACAGCTTGCCGCAAGAAGCAGCATCCACCTGAATCTGTGCGGCAACAGGAAATAGAGAGTGGTGACAACAGGAAAGAAAATGAGAAAGTGTATGGAGTTAAAGAGCATCTATCCGCCGGTACTTAATTCCGGGTTAATATTTCTGACAATGAGTGGCCGTGTGTTAACTCCATGAGCCAATTTATGAAAATGGCTTAAGCAATGAAACTGTAAAGAGATGACGAATGCGCTTTGTGCACACTGCTTATGCCGACAGCTTCATTTCATGTTCAGACGAATCTGTTCTTGGGTAGTAAAGTGCCGGAAGATCCGATACAGCTTACGGCGGAGAGATAACACCTATGTAACCTGTGGCATTGTTGCCGGCGATCAGTGCGTCTGTTCCGTCAACGAATCCGTCGCCGTTGAGATCAGTGGAGATGTAACCTGTCTTAAGCATAGAAGCGTCATTGCTTATTGTTATGAGGTCAGTACCGTCAACGAAACCGTCACGGTCAACATCTCCGCTGTAAATAGCATAGCGGTCAGGAGAATTGTTTGCACGAATGAGATTTTGTCCGTACGCGCTTGATGCGGTAGCAGTCATGTCGTAGCTCAGGCGTCTGTTGATGAACATTTGCCCCGGATCCGCACTCCATGTGGCCACGGAGTTTCTGTGAACCACTTCTATAAAATAATTTACGCTGTCTGTGACATTCTGAAGAAGAAAGGTTGCTGTTCCGTTATTTTGGAGAATTGACTTTGACGATTCAACCACTTGAAACGGAAAGGTTGTATTTCTTATGTTCACCTGAATTGTATCACGTCCCGAAGTATCCGCCGCCGCATCGTACATTGCCTGGATCAGCACGCTCAGTGTGAGAACGCTGACTCTTCTGAGTTCCTGTTCTGTCTGTAGCGAAACACGGAAGACCGGTTTTGAAGGATCGTTGTTGTAAACCTCCATCACAGAATTCTCCGCATTGTCGGCAACCGAATTCGTACGGCCTGCATGGAAGTAGTGATCAGGAACAAGAGTTCTCAGAATCACGCCTAATGCAGAACTGTCGCCCGGTAAAATCTGTGCGGGAATCTGTTGCATAAGCGAAAACTTTGACGCAAAAGGACCGGAGAATATTATGCTGTCAATTACAAGAGGTGTATTACCTGAATTGCGGACATAGAATTCCTTCACGCTTGAATCCGGGAAAGCAACATTTCCGAAGTTCAGCACGGAGTCTTCGGGTGAATCGAATGCTATGCACGGGGAAGCGAGCCCGGAGTTTCCGGTGAAAGTGATAATTGCGCTGTCATAAGCTCCGGCATAACTGTATTGCTGATCATAATGGAAGATCTTCCAGTCACCTGCCGCGTTGTTACCGTTGAGTCCGCTAAGCGGGTAATCCGGCCTGTATGAGCCGCCTGCGTAAGGTGGAGTTCCTTCTGTCCAGAACATTGAGGCCGTGTCTGAAACAACCGCGCCTCTTATATCTGCGCCGTTTCCGCCGTTGGATGCAAACAGGCACTTTCTGTTCAGTCCTGAATTTGAGGAAGGCGAATAAAGCTGGATCACCGCATCGCTGACTCTTCCGTGCTGCATCCATATCTCAACTCTTGTATCTGTAATGATGAAGTTGTCAAAAGTCACAAGCGGCGACATTGTCACATTGCCTCCGTCAAGGCATGCAAAGGGACCCACCGTTCTCGACTTTGTAACCTTTGATGCAACGGAGAAATAGCACAACCACATGTCATCCGGAGCTCCCTTTGGAAATACAGCAGTGTTTCCGGCGTTGTCTTTTGCCTTTATGTAATACTGAACCTGCGTTTCGAGTCCGAGGCACGGGATTATAAACCTGAAGTTGTTGAACTCGGCGGAGTCAGCACTGAGAGAATCAAACTGTGTCCAGCCCTGATTGTTCCTGTTGATTCTGTAATAGAGTTTTGGGCGTGCTTCATCGTGCCACGGTACCGGAGAACCGTCCTGATCCAGTATCTCTGCATAGATCACTGTAGGATAAGTGCTTTCATGCGAAGCAACATTCCTGTGCACAATTGTGGGCGGTGTCACGTCAGCCCCAAGTGCAAGCTGTACAGACTGATACGCATTGAGCCGCCCGTAGCCGGTGAGATCATTCCATTTTCCGTGCGGCTTCGAAATTGAGTAATCCACATTTTCGATCTTGTCGCAGGCGCGGTAGAGCTTATCAAAGAGTTCCGTTCTTGTGAGTGAAGGATTCACGGAAAGCATCAGTCCCGCAACTCCTGCGGCATGAGGGCAAGATGCCGATGTTCCCGGAAAATGCGGATAATAGTTGCCTGCGGTCCCATGCTGATTAACATATCCGAACACTCCCTGTATGTCTGTTGTGTAACAGATCGAAGGAGCGACGAGGTCAAGGTCTCCGTAAGCGCTTTCGCCGTAATTGCTTCCCCAGAAGAACTGGTTACCTGTTCCGTGCGTCTTCTTCTGATCGAGCATGGTTGATGCCCCGACCGCGGATACATTGGGCAGATAAGCAGGAAACCATGGTCCCTGCCTGCCGTCATTTCCGGCGGCAAAGAAGATCAGACAGCCTTTGCCGTTGCGTCCGAGAAGAGCCGCGTTGTTTATCGCATCCGTCACCGTAGAATTTTCCGTGAAGCCGTTCCATGAGTTGCTTATCACGTCAATGCCGATCACGCGTGCAGTGTCGAACGCTCTTGCAATTCCCACGGAGGTGGATGCGCCCGTCAGATTGAATATCCTGAACGCCATAAGCCGGCAGCTCGGAGCTACTCCTGCAACACCAACGGAATTGTTTGCAACAGCACCGGCAATTCCCGAAGCACATGTTCCGTGTCCGCCGTAATTTCCGGAATCCTTCGGCACACCGTACTTATTCCAGATCGCATCGTAACCCGGAAGAAGATGTCCGGGAATGTTGAAATCAGGGTGTGTTGAATCTATTCCAGTGTCAAAAACACCAATGCTTATAAGATCACTGCCCATCGTAATGTCCCAGGCAAGGTCAGCGTCAATATCGGCATCAGCAAGGCCGCCTGCATTAGGTTGATCGCCGTAGTAGGAACTGCCTGTCGGAACTACCTGCCCTGTATTTCTCAGCGTCCATTGCATTGAAAAGAACTCATCATTTGGAACCGAGTTAAGGAGGCAGTGATCGGGGTAAATGAAGTTCGGTTCTGCAAATTCGAACAGTCCTGTTTCAAAATATATTCTGCTTAGTTCAAGCGCATTGAGTTTCACTCCGTCATTGCTTTTCAGCAGAAAGCCCTTTTCTCCGTTCACATTTCCTGTCACCGAAACGTTGTTCATCACATTGAGTGCTGACAGCCTTTCAAGATCTTTCATGTCATTCAGCCTTACTACAAATTCGTCGGCGGCAATTTGCGTAACCCGGTGCGAACTGCCGTAGTAAACCGGGGTTGCAAATTTTACAAGCGCATTGCCGTCTGCAGCCCGGCCGGCCATTGAATTTATCTCGCCGGATGTCCTGTTGCCGTTGAAGGTTACTAAACAGACATTGTCAGAAGGCATCCTGAAGTCAAAGTCTCCGTTCAGGACCTCTCTTAATATACGCCCGGCTGTCAGTGCATCTGTTCCTGCGGAGTTCAAAACCACGGCGATCTTATCGGGCCTTTGCTCAAGGCCTATGCGAACACCTTTATAGTAATAGTATGCTTCCTGCGAAGAGGCATTGGAAAAGAATATGAGGAAAAGTAATATGGCCGGGAATCTTTTCATTTGGGGTTGAAGGTTCTCATACAAAATTACGAAAAGAGAGCGTCATAAGACAACAAAAATTATCACAATTAATATGAGTAAGATTACTCAATTCTGATTGACAACTGAAGGCAAGGCTTGAAAATCTATTTGCCGGCTAACGTCTGCAAACACCCTGAACAAGATTCATATCTCATCCAGCTTCTCAATTATCCAGTCGGCGGATTCAGTTTCCGGCTCGGCAAGGATCCTGGCCTTTACAAATTCCGCTTCTTCGCGGCTTCCTTTGTCGCGCGCTTTGAGAAGCTCGCCTGCATATTTCACAAAATTACCTGTGACTTTTCTCATTTCTGAGGAAAGTTCTTCCGTGCCGGCAAGATATTTCTTCAGGCTTTCGAGGACCGAGTAGGCCTCTTCTATGTAGCCGAGACTGTAGTAGATCCTGAACTGAAGGTTCTTAAGATCCTTTTTATAGAGGAAGTAGTCTGACTTCAGGACAGCAAGGCTCTCGAGCGCTTTTCCGTATTCACCGGTCCCGAAGTAATATTGTCCCATAGCATAGCTCCGCATGTTGTCGGCATACTTCGGATGAAGCTCCTTAAGGTAATTGTCAATCAGCTCTTTCATCCAATTGAAATCGCCTGCAACCCTTGATGATATCAGCATGCTTCTGAACAGTCCGATCTGCAGATGGTCTTCGGGAGAAAACTTGTACGCATTTTCGCTTATCATGATCTTATAGAGCTCAAGCACATTGTCACGGTGCTTTGTTTCATTTGCTCCCAAAAAAATCTTGTTGCCGTAAGCGGCAGTCATGCTGTAAAAGATGTACAGTTCCTGCTTCGAGAGGATGTCCCGGTTCTCCTGCAGGAGCTTCTTCATGCGAAAGAACAGTGACCTGTCGTTTTGTCTGGAAGTGTGTATCAGATGTCCGGCATAGTTTATTTCCACGTAGGGCGCATACCTGCTTCCTTCTTTTCTGAGCTCGGTTATGAATGCCTCCGTGTCAAGGTGCTTCATCATGGACTGTGTCAGGTTCTTTCTTGTAGAAAGATTGTAGCCTTCCTCGGCCGCAGACTGCTGGCTCGAAAACCTGAGCATGCCTATAAGCGCGGATGCCGAAACATTCTCATGTTGCCTTATGATCATCTCATAGCATTTGTCAAACTCGTTTGTATCTATGTAATATTCCACAAAAGCACTGCAGAGATAAGACTTCTCGATCAGCTCAAAATTATTCCCGGTGTCCTTGCCGATGAATTCCACCGCCGGCGCAGATTCCCTTATGAATTCCGGAAGGAGTTTTCTTTTTCTCAGTTGGTTGAGAAGGAAGTAGGTTTTGTAGTTTTCCTTCTCCTGAAGTCCGAGCTGAATCAGAAACTCCTTGCAGAGACTGAACAGCTCCGATGTAAGCGTCTTAAGAAGACTGTCTGATCTCTTATCTCCGAATTTCTTTCCGGGAAAGAGTTTCGAAAAGACATGCTCGCTTGTAAGTTTGGGATCATCGAATGCCGGGTGGAACTGACGCAGTATGCCGAAAAGATCGCTTAGGTCCCGCTTGCGGTGATACGGAGATTCCACAAATTTCTTCAGCTCCTTCATTTCCTCCTCCGAAAAGGTCTTCAGCATTTCTACCAGCTTCGTATTCTTCATTAAGATGTATACAATGATTTGCGGGAAATATTGTGATTTATATGATCGAAAAAAAGCGATTTTCAGCTCAAAATCAAAGAAAAATGCCCCCTCCCGCACAGCTCTCGTGTGATAATTGCATAAAAGTTTCTTTGCCTTGGCACGTATCTCCCCATAATTTTGCTGCAACAAATAACAAAACAAAAATCCATGGGAGGAAAAATGTTAAAACTCAAAAAGGCAATTCTAAGCATCGCCATTCTGATGCTTGCCGCAATCAATTCGTTTGCTCAGGTAAACAAGAACGACCCGCTTTCAAGGGTAAAAGACCTCGTCAACTCGGACGAGATAATACTTCTTCACAGCCAGTCGCTCGGCAGTGATCCTAATATTCACAATGCAAGGGGAAGGATCTTTGATATGGACCTGAACACGACTGTTGTGAATGACAAGATCGTTCCGAAGAACCTTCAGACAGATTCAAGCGTGATAGGCAATAAGCGCATGGCCTTAACATCAGGCAATTTCAAAGCCGGACAGTACAAGCACCTTGTAGGAGCATGGATAGGCCCGAACAATTCCATCAGACTAATGATCCCGGAAATTGTTACAGGCACTCTGTCATGGAGCTCTGCAAAAAGGCTGACGCTGAACAATGCAATGATGCCTCAGACAAGATCTCCCAACACGCCGCTGAGGCTGGCTTCCGGTAACTTTTACGGAGATCTCAAAGACGAATTCATACTCGGTTATATCGCTCCGGATTCATCGCTGAAGCTTAAGCTGTTTACTGTTGACAACAGTCTTAACCTGGTAATGGGAGACAGCATCAACAATGAGAAATTTCCGTTTCCGTCCGGGCAGAAGTATGACGCATTCGACATTACAACAGGAGATTTTGACAATGACGGTTTTCAGGAGATAGGAGTTGTGATGGTAAAAAGATCCGGAACATCATGGGCAGTGGCAGTGAGGATCTACAATGTGAACGAGCAGGGAAGGCTGGAATCCAAGGGAACCGCAAATCTCTTCACTCCGCCGTCTTACAATATTTCAAAGATACAGATCTCCGCATCAGCCAGGGACTTTAACTATGACGCGTTTGATGAGATCGTTGCCGGCTTTGCATTTACCCACAGTCAGAACGGACAGCCCGGAAACTACATAGACATTGTACAGATCAAAGACTCGCTCAACACTGTTGTTGTGAATTCAAACAGAAGAGCAACACTGGCAATATCTAACTTCGGAGAGTCGAGGCCGTTTGACGTTTCAGCGGCGGACCTGAACGGAGACTGGAAGAACGACATAGCCCTTGCTGCAAACGGGAACATTTACGCTTTCACAGTTGACAGTCTGTACAGGCCCACACTCAGGATCACCGGCCCGGCAATATACGGATGGGAGAGCGGAAACAACGACTTTACCGAAAGGGCAATTGCCGTCAGCGATCTTGACTACAACAACAAGGCAGACATCATCGCAGTAGGAAATCCGTATGACTTCGACAACAACAGGCAGTTCTTCAACATCTATGTTTATGAAGTGACCGGCAACTTCACGGGTTTCACTTTGAAGGGAAGAAGAGAAAACTATGATCAGACAACGCTTGACGGGAACAACGGAAAGATCAGGCATTTCGCGGTTGCGGTGGGAGATTTCAACGGGGACAGGGTTAGGCTTGGAGCGGCGAATCATTACAGGAAGACATTTGTAAAGCAACCGCTTGTGATACTCAACACTCCGCCGATCCATTACGACGTATTCCAGCAGGTACCTTTCAACATTAACGGATGCTATCCGAATTTCGGCTGCGGATTTTCGGCTGACTATGTGCAGGCAACCACTCAGGACACAACTCTGACAGTGGAAGTGGGCAGTGACTGGGGAGTGGATGCAACTCTCAGCGCAGGCGGAAACGTATTCGGGATCGGGGTGCAGGCAAGCATTACCGCTTCCTATTCGGAAGGATTCAAGAATGTTCAGGGCTCGGGAAGCACAGTGAGGGTAACCGAAGGAAGGCGTGCGCAGGGCGATGACTGGACCTTCAACATCGTGAATGATTATGACTTTTATGAATATCCCGTTTATGACAGCCTCAACAATTTCAGAGGCAATGTGATTGTCATGGTTCCCGGACCAACAACAAAGCTCTGGATAGAATCGAAGGATGACTTTGCGATAGGCAACATCTACCGCCCCGAGCACGAAGTCGGAAACATACTCTCTTACAAAGACACCTCATCTGTTTCAGAAGACACAGCTCAGCTGATCTACGAGTTCAATCCGCAGACTGTCGGAAGCAGTGGCAGCAGTTTCACACAGCTTGAAATGGAGAATTTCAGATCGCAGGGAGCCGACACATCAAGAAGCATCGGAGTTGAGGTCGGGGCATCAGTCAGCGGATGGGGAATTGAATTGGGCGCAACAGGAAGATACTCTTCAAGCCAGCTTTCAAGTGTGACCACAAAGATCAATTCATCTATGCTCCTGAGGGGGGATTACGGCAACCTTGCAGTTCCTTACAACCTCCCGCAGAATTCATACTACATTACGCCTTACGCATTCTGGGCCAAGAACGGCGCTCTTGTGCTGGATTACAAAGTGAATGTAACTGCAAATCCTTCATCATTCTGGAACGAGAAATACGGAAACAAGACTGATGTCACTTTTGCCTTGCCGTGGAGACTTGATATTGAGAAAGGATTTCCGATGCCCGGAGGCGATACTGCATACAGGTTCAGGTCAAAGGATGTGAGGATCTCAAAGATGGATCCGCAGGCAGGCGATACAATTACAATAAGGGCAAGAATAAGCAATTACGGCCTGCTTGGCGTTACGACACCGGTTACTGTCAGATTCTACAAAGGACATCCTGCAGACGGCGGTGTGCAGATAGGACAAACGACAGTTACCGGCGGGATACAGTCGAGAAAATCAAAGTATGCTTCCGTACAGTGGGTGGTTCCTCCTGCAACTCCGAGGGCAACAAGAATTTACGCAGTTGTTGATCCCGACAATGCAATAACAAATGAAGTGCATGAGAACAACAACATGGGCTGGACTCCGCTGAGTGATTTCTCACTGCCGGTAGGAATTTCTTCAACACCGGGAACAACAGCGCCTCAGACCATCGAGCTTATGCAGAATTACCCGAACCCCTTCAACCCGTCAACCACAATCACATTCAAGACTCCGGTGAGGGCGGCAACCACGCTTAAGATATTTGATGCTCTCGGAAGGGAAGTAAGGACACTGGTTGACGAAACATTGTCGCCCGGAACATACAATGTAACACTGAACGCATCAGACATGAGCACGGGAGTCTATTTCTACAGGCTTCAGGTTGGAACAAACGTGCATACAAAGAAACTCATGCTGATCAAATAAGAGTCGAAGAACAATGTTACAGTCAATTCCCGCCGCTGATTTTCTCCCGTGGAAAGCGGCGGGAGGCTGTGACAATAAAACATCCCTTCAGAAATTCTCTGCAACTCACTTCTTCAACCGATTTTCCGGCAAGAATCCGGGAAGACAATTCGGCAATACCGGGACCGGCAACAGAGATGAGTGGCGCAGATGAGACGATCCGGCAAAAGAAGAGATCAGCCGGCTTTCAGAATTTCCGTGACAATTCCTGTGAGCTGATCAAATGCAGGCGTTCCGGGGACTGCCTCATTCGATGCCGCAACGCTGTCGGGCAAGAGTTCTGTGATCTCAGACATTATCATCTTATCAAACATTTCCGTAGCCACTCCCGGAAGAGATCTATATGAGGCAGAAATCATTATAAGCTTCTTTGCAGAGTCCGGCTTTTCTCTTTTAATAAGTATCAGCGAAAGTGCAATCAGCGCCGAGAAAATTCCGGAGTTGTTCTTCAGTTCCGAGTATATCTCCATACTCTTAAGATAAGATGATTCAGCTTCAGCGTGTTTTCCGGTAAGGATCATCAGGAAACCTAATACGCCGTGGCATTCGGCAATGCCTCCCTTGAGCCCGAGCTTTGTCCTGATCGCAAAGCTCTCTTCGATCCTCTCCTGGGCCTCCTGATAATTCTTCCCTGCAGTATGTGACTTACCAATTCTCAGAAGAGTAAGCGCGATGCCAAACTTGTCTCCGATGTTTCTCTGTATTTCAAGCGCCCTGTTGAGATGCTCCAGCGATAAATTATATTCGCCCTTTTGAAAGGAGACATTCCCGATATTGCTGTAAGCATCGGCGATCTTATTTTGTTTTCCCATTTCCTCAAAGATCTTAAGCGATTCCCTCTGGAGTCTTTCGGATTCTTCGAAATTGCCGAGAGACGCTTCAACATTGCCGAGCAGGCCGAGCCCGTCAGCGATCCCGTAATTATTTCCAAGCTCTCGTGTGAGCGCAAGACCTTCTTCAATGTAAGCCCGTGCCTTAACGTAATCTCCAAGGTTGACGTGAAGTATTGCAAGCGTATTAAGTGATGAAGCAATTGCAAATTTGTTCTTCGCCTTCTTTCTTATCTCAAGACTTTCTTCGAGCAGAGCCCTTGCCGTATCATAGTCACCCTGAAGCCGCGCCACAGTTCCGAGATTGATGAGAGAAAATGAGATCTTTGATGCATCGCCTGAAGCGCGGTCTATCTGAAGGGTTTCCTCTATCAGCTCTCTTGCCTTTGCATAATCCCCCTTCTCATACACAACCGAGGCGAGATTGTTGAGTCCCGAAGCAATGTCATCCTGGTTTCCGAGCTCTCTTGAAATTGAAAGGCTCCTTCCTATAAGTTCCTCTGCGCTGTCGGCATTCCCAAGCATGTTCAGGAACAGCCCCTTGATGCCGAGAAGGTTGCCTTTTGTAGAAAGCGACAGCTTGTCTTCGTGCTGAAGAATATTTTCAAGATGATATGTTGCAGTGGTAAGATATCCGCGGTTGAGCCAGTAATTTGCATAGGCGGTTGCAAGCTTACCGCCTTCCTCATTGTTGCCGCCGCTGTGAGACCAATGCATTGCCGTTTCCAGGTTACCCGTTTCGGTCTCAAGGATCTTAAGCCACTTTCCCACTTCCTCTCCCGCAAGCCCCAGTTCCGACTTCACCGCAAGATCACAGTAGTATTTAAGGTGCCTTGAACTGTTTACATCCTTGCTTCCTGACGATGCAAGCTTCTCGTCACCGTATTGCCGGATTGATTCGAGCATTCTGTATCTCTCGTTCTCCTCATCATAGATTATTATTGACTTCTCATTGAGATTGAAAAGGAGATCAAGAATATCATATTGCTCGATCAGATCGTCAGAGCACACTTCTTCCGCCGCCTCCAGCGACCATCCGCCCGCAAAGACAGAGAGTCTTTCCCAAAGAGCTTTCTCCTGATCGGTCAGAAGGTCGTAGCTCCAGTCAATGAGCGCCTTGAGGGTTTGCTGTCGCGGAAGTGCGGTCCTTCTTCCTCCTGTCAGAAGCTTGAACCTGTCCTTCAGTCTTTCATGTATCTTGTCAACTCCGAGGACCTTGGTTCTTGCCGCGGCAAGCTCTATGGCAAGAGGGATGCCGTCAAGATCAGTGCAGATGCCTGCAACGATCTTCGAGTTTTCGGGAGTGATCTTGAAAGCAGGTGTTACTGCCTGTGCGCGTTCTTCGAAGAGCCTTACCGATTCAAAATCCAGAATTTCCTCAAAAGAATACTTGCGGTACTTGTCGGGAGTAGTGAGAGAGTCTATCCTGTGAGTGAGTTCGCCTTCGCATTTGAGAGCTTCCCGGCTTGTTACAATTATACGGAGCTTTGGAGATCTTTTAAGAAGGCGCTCCGCAATATTTGCACATGCCTCGGCGATCTGTTCGCAGTTATCAAGAATTATGAGGATCTCCTTGTCCTTTACAAATTCCGCAAGAGATTCTTCCGGCGACTTCTGCGATTCTTCCTGAACGCCAAGCGAGTTGTTAATGGCAGTAGGCAGAAGCACGGGGTCTGAGACCTGTTCAAGCTCAACAAACCACACTCCGTTGGCAAAATTGTCTATCAGGTCTGCGCCTGCCTGCAGAGCGAGCCTTGTCTTGCCCGAGCCGCCTGTGCCTAGAAGCGTAAGGAGGCGCGATTCACGCAATGAGTCTTTCACCTTAGCCAGCTCTTTCTCCCTGCCGATGAAACTGGTAAGCTGAACGGGAAGGTTGTTCGGCCTTGCGTCAAGCGTCTTTAGCGGAGGGAATTCCGACTCAATGCCCTCGGCGACAAGCTGAAACACGCGCACAGGCTGAATGAGATCTTTGAGCCGCCTTTCACCGAGGTCCCGGAATGAGACAAGGTCCTTCATTTGTTCGGCGATCTCGCTGTGAAGCTGATTTGAGATGAGGATCTGTCCTCCGTGCGCGGCCGACATGATCCTGTGCGTCCGGGCCATGGTGATGTACCCGCTGAACTTACCTTCAATGATCTGAGCAAATCCTGTATGAAGACCCATCCTGATCCGGATCTTCACCTCGTCCCACTCTTCCCTGCCGAGGTGCCTCTGAACTTCCAATGCCGCTTTCACTGCATTAACGGGATCATCGAAAGCAACGCAGTAAGCATCTCCGACCACTTCGAAGACCGTGCCCTGCAGACCGGCAAATACCTCATTCAGTATCTTGTTGTGACGTTCCAGAGAGGCAACCATCTTTTCGGGGAATTGCTGTGCAAGACGAGTGCTGCCTTCAACGTCGGTAAAGAGAAATGCGTATTTTTGTGATGAAGCCGCGTTCAATTCAGTTGTGTTAGTAATTTGAATACTCCGCCCCATGTAAGAAGATAATGGCCGGCAAAGCCTTTTCCGGGTAAGCGAATTCGGGAACCCGGAATCAATTTGCAATATACCAAAATCGTCTGTATGTTGTTTCCGTTGTGCTCATTGCCTACAGATAACAGCAATGAGAAAAAATACTTCTTCCTGTTAATACATAACTCAATTCAAGCTCAAAGCCTGCTTTCCATCCCAAAGTTTCCGCACATATAAATGAACTGTTGCGGCGTTCAGACGGCTCAAGTACCAAAATGTCATTTATTTTCACGCCCTGCATGACTAAATTACGCGCATCAAATACAGAGAGTTGCTCGAGTGGTTGAAGAGGCACGCCTGGAAAGTGTGTAAGGTGTAAAAGCCTTCGAGGGTTCGAATCCCTCACTCTCTGCAACAATTTCCAAAGTTTCTTTTTTGTACCCACAGCATATCTGTGGGTTTGTTTTTGGAATCATGCGCTTGCATCTGATTTACCTGAGACGTTCTTCCCGAAACTGATCAAGAATTACACGGAGAGGTGGCTGAGTGGTTGAAAGCGGCGGTCTCGAAAACCGTTATAGGGGCAACTCTATCGAGGGTTCGAATCCCTCCTTCTCCGCACATTTCTTTGCGGCATATTAAAGCTCGCTCAGATAGTCCTTAACAAACTCATCCGGAACGGCAACGACGGACAATCTCCCCTGCTTTACCAGTGCGAAACCGGCGTATTTGCTGTTTGATTTTATCTCATCAAGAGTCACCGGCCTCTTCAACTTTCTCAGCGGCTTTACATCAAACACAGCCATTTTCGGATCGCCAAGCTTCGGATCAGGATACGGATCGGAAGTGATACGCGCCGCGCCTACGATCTTCTTTTCATCGCCGGTATGATATATCAGGCCAATGTCACCCTTCCTTGCATTGCGGATATTGATGAGCGCCGCATTGTTGGCTACGCCGTCCCATACGGTTTGCTTGTCTCTTACAAGATCATCGTATGAATAATCAGAAGGCTCGGTCTTGAGTATCCAGTAATTCATTATGTTCTCCTGCTTTTGAATTGTTCACGCATGACATTCATGGCCTCACTGTTCACTGTTTACACGCATCTTTGCATACCTTAGAACTATTCGCTTCAGCCCCACTTCTTCGAAATATATCTCTGCTTTCTTGTCAAGCCCCTTGCCGGAAGTTCCAAGTACCTCGCCTTTTCCGTACTGGTCGTGAGTTACGGTTACGCCTTTTTGAATATCGGGAAACTTGTCTGCCGCTTCGCTGATATGTTCATGTTTTTTGCGCGGAGACGCCGCCGGCTTGTCATAGTATTCGTAGCGGATTGACTGTCCGAAGCCTGTTTGCTTTTCCGGCTTAGACTTCTTCTCAGACTGGAGCCTGAGCCCTTCCACAATGAAGCTTTCTTTAAGCACGCTTTCGGGAATCTCCTTCAGGAATCTTGACTTCATCTGGTAAGACTGTATCCCGAACTTGTAACGCATGTTTGCATAGAGCAGATAGAGTTTCGTCATAGCCCTTGTGATAGCTACATAGAACAGCCTTCTTTCCTCTTCAAGCTCGTCCTGATAGAGCGTAGCTCCGCTCACGGGAAACAGGCCTTCTTCAAGTCCGGCAACAAACACAACCGGAAACTCAAGCCCTTTTGCAGAATGAATTGTCATAAGCGTAACGGCATTCTTTCTGTCATCGAGATCGTCAATATCCGCAACAAGAGAGACTTGCTGAAGAAAATTCTCGAGAGTGGGTTCGTCATTCTCATCGGAAAATTCGGCTATTGCGGAAAGAAGCTCCTGTATGTTGCTGATGCGTTCCTCAGCTTCAGGAGTATTCTCAAGTTTCAGCCTGTAAAGTATTCCCGTATCATCAATCACTGCACCGGCAAGTTCCTTCAGCGACATTTCTTCCTTCAGATACTGGTATTTGTAAAGGAAGTTCATAAACTCTGTCACGGCATTTCTCGCTTTTCCTCCGACTATCCGGTTCTCTTCTCCTTTTTTAAGAACTTCAAAAATCTGTGTTCCCTGATTCTCGGCAGCAGCTATTATCTTGTCGAGGCTGGTCCTGCCCACTCCTTCCCTCAGGCTCAGAGCGCGCAGCAATGCTTCATTGTCGTTGGGATTAACTATGATCTTAAAGTACGAGAGAATGTCTTTGATCTCCTTGCGCTGATAGAACCTGATGCCGCCGACAATTATGTACGGTATGCTGTTTTGCCTCAGCGCTTCTTCCAGGGCACGCGACTGTGCATTTGTCCTGTAAAGCACCACGAAGTCCTTGAAGTTAAGCTTCTTCTTCTGCATTTCATCAAAGATATGCCTGCAGATGCGAAGCGCTTCATCACGGTCGGTCAGGGTTTCTATGAGATGAATATGCTCTCCGTGCTCATTTTCTGTCCACAGGGTCTTTTCGATCTGCTTCTTATTGTTGATGATCACGTTCTGCGCGAGCGAGAGGATCTTGCCTGTCGAGCGGTAATTCTGCTCCAGTCTGAAGGTACTGCATTCGCCGAAGTCATTCTGAAAATCAAATATGTTCTGTATCTCCGCTCCGCGCCATTTGTATATTGACTGTGCATCATCGCCGACCACGGACACATTCATGTGAGTCTTTGCAAGCATCTTCACAATTATGTACTGCGCCTTGTTGGTGTCCTGATATTCGTCAACCAGTATGTAGCGGAACCTGCCGCCGTACTTTTCGAGGATCTCCGGAAATTTCTCAAAGAGTTCGATTGGCTTCATAAGCAGGTCGTCGAAGTCCATTGCATTGTTCTTGTGCAGGGCTCTTCTGTAGTCGCCATAGATCAGCGCAGTCTTTTTGTCGAAATCATTGAATGCCGTTTTTGCAAAGTCATCAGGCAGAATGAGCCTGTTCTTAAGATTGCTGATGGCATTCTGATATGCTTTCGGTGTCGGCTTATCGAGCGGCAGGTTGTTCGACTGCATGATCTGTTTGATAAGCCCGACCGAATCCTCGGTATCGTAAATTGTGAAGTTGCGTGTGAATCCGATGTGTTCAGCCTCCATGCGGAGGATCCGTGCAAAGACGGAATGAAATGTTCCCATCCATATCCGTTCGAAGCCCGGGCCGGTGAGGTCTGCGATCCGCTCCTTCATTTCATTGGCCGCCTTATTGGTGAATGTCAGCGCAAGTATTTCGAAGGGGCTCACGCCCTTTTCCAGGAGGTTTGCTATCTTATAGGTAAGGACTCTGGTCTTTCCGCTTCCTGCTCCCGCGATGATCATACTTGGCCCGTTCATGTGCTCCACGGCAGCTCTCTGCTGGGGATTTAGTACGTTCAGGTCTAAGCTCATTTGGTTTTCATATGTTCGGACTGTTAAAATATGAAATTTGGAATGGAGTGTAAACGGAGAATGGGAATACCGGACGGGTGATTCCGCCATTCTTGTCCAAAACAATTTGCTTACGAATGCCAACTCCTGTGATGATGTTAACCCAGAATGTTAACCGCATTCTTTTGAACACTTCGACAAGTTCAGGGCAGGCTTAAAGAAGGG
>CAZTQR010000056.1:0-21324 GCA_964615795.1 uncultured Ignavibacteriaceae bacterium | reverse complement strand
AAAAACGGCCCGGCAATATATATTGCCGGGCCGCGCATAAATGCACACGCATTATAGATCTTTCAGCTACGCCTTCTCTTCGTTCTTCCCTTCCGGTTTCTCTTCCGCACTTTCCGGCTTTTCTACGGCAGGACTCTCAGCCACAGCTTCTGCTTTCGCTTCAGTTGCCGGCTTTGCTTCAGCCGTTGCCTTCTCCTGCTTCGGCGGATGATTGACAGCAGGTACGTCATCACCGATAATGTCCTCGATCTTGAAGTCTATCTGCTCCGATTCGAAGCTTCTAGTCTTCTCCTGAATATCCTTCAGAGTGAACTTCTTCGGAAGGCTGAACCTCCTTATGTATTCATCAATAACCCCCTGATCCTTGTCCTTCAGATACTCGATCACCGACAATACTATCTTCTTGTTGTTCTTGTCAAATTCGATGATCTTTGCGTTGATCAGATCCCCCGTCCTGAAATGCTCTCCGAAGTTCTTGATCATGATCGTTGAAAGCTGTGATGCGGGAATGAACGAATCCACTTTTTCGGGAAGCTCGACAATGATGCCTTTCTCTATCGGCTTTATGACCCTGCACTCCGCTTCGGAACCAACCTTGTACTTGTTTTCAAGCGTGTCCCACGGATTCTCAAGCAGCTGCTTCCTGCCAAGCGATATTCTCTGATTGGCAACATCAACACCGAGTATCACAACTTCGATCTCGTCACCGATCTTGTAAAGTTCATTGATGTCGAATATCTTCTTCGTCCATGACAGGTCGGAAATATGTACAAGCCCGTCAACTCCGTCCTCAAGCTCCACAAATATGCCGAAGTTCGTAACGTTGCACACCTTGCCCTTGTGCTTCGTGCCAACCGGGAACCTGTCCAAAAGGCTCTGCCACGGATTCGGCGTGAGCTGTTTCATGCCGAGCGACAGCTTCTTGGATTCCGTGTCTATCGTAAGTATCTGCGCTTCAACAACCTGTCCCATGGAAACCATCTGTGTCGGGTTTGTGATGTGCTGTGTCCATGACATTTCGCTGATGTGGATAAGGCCCTCAATTCCCTTCTCGATCTCTATGAATGCGCCGTATTCTGTAAGAGAAACAACTTTGCCGGATACTTTGTCGCCGACCTTGTACTTGTTCTGAATCTCATCCCACGGATGCTTCTGCAATTGTTTCAGGCCGAGGTAAACCCTCTTCTTCTCCTGATCGAATTCGAGGACATACACTTCAATGTGCTGGTCAAGCTTCACTACATCGCTCGGATGATTAATCCTACCCCATGAGAGATCTGTGATGTGAACGAGCCCGTCGAGTCCTCCAAGATCAACAAACACGCCGAAGTCCGTAATGGCTTTCACCGTCGCCTTCAGGGTCATGCCCTTCTGGATTGTTCTGAGAAGTTCTTCCCTCTGACCTGCCATTGATTCTTCGATAAGGATCTTGTGAGAGATGATGATGTTCTCGTTCTGATTGTTGACTTTGATGATCTTGAAATCCATTGTCTTGCCTACATACTCATCGTAATCCCTGATCGGCTTTGTGTCAATCTGCGAACCGGGAAGGAATGCCGAAAGTCCCCTTATGTCAACAACAAATCCGCCCTTGATCCTTCTTACACATTTGCCCTTGATCACAGTTCCCTTCTCATGCGCCTCCACGATCCTGTCCCACATCTTCATCGAATCCGCTTTCTTCTTGGAAAGCACAAGCTGTCCTTCTTTGTCTTCTATCTTCTCAAGAAAGACCTCTATCTCATTGCCCACAACTATTTCTTCCGGGTCGGAAAACTCATTCACCGAAACTCTGCCGTCTGACTTTGAACCGATATCTATCAGTACATCATCACCGTTAATTGCAACTATCTTGCCCTTAACCAGTTCATTCTCTTTGATAACATTGAAAGTTCTTTCATACAGGCTGAGCATCTGCTCATATTCACTGCTGTCATAGTCATCAACGAGGATCTTGATCTTATCCTTCTCCTCTTTGCCTGCCTTATCAACCGCCGGAGTTTCCATAATCTCGGCCGTTTCGGTTTTTGATTCTGTTTCCTGCATTGTGTTTTTTCTCCTTCGCCTGCCGGTTCTAAAACTCACCGGCATAAGCCGCACTTTCCACTGCGGCAATGTGGTTTAGTTAATGATTCCCCAAAGCGGGGTTTGGTTTCAGTTTCAGTCGAGTCCCTGAACCATTCTCAAAAGAAGGTTCACCTGTTCCTCAATTATCATGTTTGTCGTGTCCACTTCTATGGCATCCTTAGCTTTCCGTAAAGGACTCTCTTTCCTTTTCGTGTCTATCTCATCGCGCTTCTTGAGTTCAAGCATGATCTTTTCAACGGGGATCTTCATTCCGTGATCTATAAAGTCCTGCCTCCTCCGTGCAGCCCGCGTATTCAGATCGCAAGTAAAAAAGAACTTGAATTTTGCCTCCGGAAAGACAACCGTTCCGATGTCTCTGCCGTCCATCACTACATTGAACTTTTTTGCATACTCTCTCTGCTTGTCAACAAGGATCTTTCTGAGCTCTTTTATAGCGCTTACACTGCTTACCTTGTTGGTCACTTCAATTGATCTGATCTCCTTTGTCACATTCTTGCCGTTTAAAAAGAACTCATCTCCGCTGAATTCTATTCTGGCGTTCTTCGCGAGCTCCACGATCTTCTTAGTATCTGCAGGATTGATCTTTTTCGACAGTACATCATACGTAATTGCCCTGTACATTGCGCCGCTGTCTATATACATGTAGTCAAGTTTTTCAGCCAGTAACTTTGCAGTAGTGCTTTTACCCGTTCCGGAAGGCCCGTCAATTGCCACAACAACTTTTTCCATGAATTCTGTTAATGGTTTTGTCTGAAATTAGTGCATGTCAATTTTTCAAAACAAAGAACGAAGCCTCTGCTTAGAAGCTGAATCGCAGAAGCCTTGAGGTTTAAAGCTGATTCTCAGAAATTATTTGGTGCAGGATGTCTCGATAATGCCAATGGAAGGCTGGATCTCCTGTTTGATTTGCATCTTACGTTTCCAAAAATCGGGGGAAATTCGCCATTTTCAAGCTGAGATTCAAGGCATTTGAACGCCCTCCGCTCATTGCGGACATTCCGTGCGACTCTGACAAATGGGGCGGCGACTTCTGTCATAAAGGCTTTGCCAGTTATACAATTTATTTTGGACAGTCATGATGTTCCGGCAAAGAACAGCCGGGAATATACCGTGCTAAACTGACTGACTTTGCAATTTGCTTAAAGAAATGCATTAACATGAAGAATTCTAAACCTTATCTTTGCAGATACGCTTCATGATCGGTATAAGCGGGGCGCAATCGTACAGATGCTCCATATCATTGAAAAAGACCGCTTCACCGATCCTAAAAAGCTTATCATTCAGGCAAAAATCAGCAAAAAACTCTTTCGGATAATTTGACACCGGCGATTCAGGCAGAAAAACTCTCCAAGCTCTACAGGTTAGGCATAATTTCCTCAAAAACTATAGCTCAGGACTTTAACCGCTTTCTGGCGCGCGTCAGAGGCAAGGAAGACCCGTATCTCAAGATCGGCGCGGTGAACAACAGGCTCTCAAAGAACGGGCACGAGTTTGTATGGGCCCTTAAAGACGTTTCTCTGCAGATCGAAAAGGGAGAGATAGTCGGAATAATAGGCAGAAACGGCGCGGGCAAATCCACCCTGCTGAAGATCCTTTCGAGAGTTACATCACCAACATCGGGTGTTGTCAGGATAAACGGCCGGATTGCAAGTCTTCTGGAGGTCGGTACGGGATTTCACCAGGAGCTTACCGGCAGGGAGAATATCTTCCTCAACGGAGCCATACTCGGAATGACGAAGTCTGAGATAAGAGGCAAGTTTGAAGAGATCGTGGAGTTTTCCGGCATCGGAAACTACATTGATACACCCGTGAAGAGATACTCATCGGGTATGTATGTGAGACTTGCTTTTGCTGTTGCCGCGCATCTTGAACCTGAGATTCTGATCGTTGACGAAGTGCTTGCCGTGGGCGATGCGGAGTTTCAGAAGAAGTGCATCGGAAAAATGCAGGATGTGTCTCAGAAGGAAGGCAGGACTGTACTTTTTGTAAGCCATAACATGGGGGCAATAAACAATCTGTGCACATCATGCATTATGATGGAGAACGGTTCAGTAAAGACCACGGGTACTGCCAGGGATGTTGTATCTGCATACCTTGCTTCCGGAACTGAGAACGGCGCAATGGCAGTATTCACGGAAGAAAGGCCTGAAGCATACTATACTTCCGTAAGCATTTCAGATATACCGGAGGGAGAACCGACAGGCGACATTGACGTAAAAAGGCCGTTCTATATTAACTTCGCGTTCACAGTAAAGAACTATGTAAGCGGAATGAGCATGGGCTTTGCCGTTTACTCGCGAAGAGGAACAAAGGTCTTTTACAGTTCCAAAAGAGTTGATGACATTGCCTCAGATGAAAGTGCAAGAACAGGCAGTTACGCTTTCAGCGCAGAGATCCCGGGTATGTTCCTTGCCCCCGGCGATTACTTTGTAAACGTTTCGATACAAATCGAGAATGTTCAGCTGTTTGACTCCAAAGAAGGAGTGGTGAGCTTCACTGTAATTGAGAGCGGCTCGGCACTAAGCAAGTTCAAGGGAAAGGACATCGGCGTAGTGCTGACCGATCTGAAGTGGACCGGCCGGAAAGCAGACTGATCCGACACTTCTAATATCAGACAGATGGACATATTTCTGAACTTCGATTTTTACGGTGCGGGAAATATCGGCGATGACCTGATGCTTGACGGTTTCACAAGCTGTTTTCAATCAGGTTCGGGCAAGATATATTGCACCATTCCGAGAGATTCTGCCTGTCAGAGATCCAGGTTTCCTTCAGTGGAATTCACCGAGAGAAGTCAAAGATACCTCAAAGCAAAATCATGTCCGGTGTGGATCGGAGTTGGTGATACTCCGGTGCAGACAACATCAGGCGACTGGTTTCTCATGAAGCTGGAGAGGGATGTTGAAAATCTTTCACAGACGAACAGCAGATGGTTTATGCTTGGCGTTGGTGCTGAAGCTGAGGCAGTTTCAAGGAAAGAGAGGTATTCAAAGGTTCTTTCGCATGCACTCAGAGTATGGACCAGGGATGAACATAGCCGGGATGTACTTGTCAGCGGCTTTGGTATGGATCCGTCAAAGGTTTCGGCGTGTGCTGATCTTGCAAACATCCCGTTATGCAGAATATTCGGCGATGCTGACAATTCAGTGATCAGGAAGTTCCGGCTCGGGCTCTGCTATTATGACGAAAAGGCAGATGTTGAATCAATTGACAGCATCAGAAAATTCCTCCGGAATATTTCTTCGCAGAAGAAGCGTTCAGTTTACTTTGCAAACGATGTGAATGAAAAAGGTATGTTTGAAAGCGGGCTGTACGGCAAGATCATTCCTTCCGCGATGAGAGTTTTGCCCCGGAAAACCCGCTTCTTCGCGCCGGATTATTTTTCCGGTATGCCTCTCAAAGAGCTTGTGTATCACTATACGGATTACGAAACGGTGATCACTTCAAGATATCATGCTCTGCTCACTGCGGCATGGGCGGGCTGCAGGGTAGTGTCACTCGAAAGATCATCCAAAGTCACCGCACTTTCAAAGGCGCTGGGAATAGCGGAAGTGAAAAAACCTTACGGCCTGAATGAACTGACGGATGCATTTGAATCCGCGAAGACGGTTGACAGAAAGATCCTCAGCAGTATGTACAGAAAGGCCCTGGGTAGCATAAAACAACTTGAAGAAGCCGTTACCGGCCCTCTCTGTCAAATGTCCGAAACAATACGGGGAAAATCTTGATTATCACCAATTCCAAAGTACTCCTGAGAGATGCTTCCATCGGAATAGTAAGGAAATACCTTTCGAGAAACAGTTTTCTCTCAACAGGCGGCAAGCTTCTCATAATGAGGCTTGATTCAATTGGAGATTATGTTCTGTTCAGGAACTTTCTCAAGCCTATACGTGAATCGGAAAAATTCAGGGATTTCAAGATCACGCTTTGCGGAAACATTGCGTGGAAAGACATTGCAGTCTTTGCTGATTCGGCTTATGTGGACGAATTTATCTGGATAGACACTTCGAAGTTTCTCAAGCGGTCACACTGGACTTACACTTACGGAAGACTCCTGGAATTGCATTCGCAGGGTTTTGAAGTCCTTCTTGAACCGGGAGATGTGAAGACAAAGTCTTCCGACTTCCTAAAAAGACATTCAGGCGTAAGGAAGATCATAGACAATTCACCTGTTTCACTCTCGTCCTACAGGGAAAAGATCATTGAAAGAATGGATCCTGCAAATTCACAAGTAAGCGGTTCACACAACGGTGAATTGAGATTGCGAGACCATTTCCAGTTTTACCTCAACAGGAACTTTACGGAACAGCTTACGGGCTCTCCTACAGGCATTGATAGACTTTCATATGATATTGATCATTCCGGAGGCAGAAGCGAATACATTGTACTGTTCCCGGGAGCGGGCTACAGAAGCCGGATCTGGAGCGCCGGGAATTTTGCCGATCTCTGCAGGCAGATCAGAGAGAGAAGCAGAATAAAATTCTGTATTTGCGGAAGCAGCGGCGACAGCGAGAGCGCAAGGAAGATCATTGAGCTGTCGGGCGTGAACGGGATCGAAGACCTTACGGGTAAGACATCACTTCCTCAGCTCTTTAACCTCATCGCAAGATCGTCTCTGCTGATCTCAAACGAGACCTGCGCAGTGCATATTGCGGCATCCGTTAATGCAAAGGCAATTTGCATCTCCAACGGAAATCATTTCGGGAGATTCAATCCGTATCCCGCAGAACTTGCTCCGCAGATCGTAACTTTGTATCCGCCGGCGATCAAGAACAGGCTTCATGACCATAAAGAGCTTCTGCTGGAATATGCCGTTACATCTGACCTTGACATAAATGAGATCTCTTACGGCGAGGTTTGCAGAGAGGCGCTGAACTTACTCTGAATATTCCTGTACAGTCAAACCGCCGGGATCCGGACAAATCAGAATGAACAGACATTCCTTAAATTGCCCGTGAAACTTTTGAAACAATTTCTGAACTTTCCGGCAACGCACAATAAACGCCCCGGGCTGAAATTCCTTGCACTTCATATTGCCGCATGTTTCTGTTTAATTGCCCCTGCCCGCGCATCGGGGCAGTTCACGCGTGTCGAAGACATTGACATCAGCGGGAACAGGCACTTCACATACTCGGAGCTGATCTCCTCAATGGTCACAAAGAAGAACGCTTTGTTCAATAAGGATCAGTTCAATGCCGACCTCCTGAACATCAGGAACAAGTACAAGAATGACGGATTCCTTAACATGAAGTATTCATCAGCCGGTGTCACATTCAATGAAGATTCCACTTTGGTGGAGATCGGGATCGTTGTGGATGAAGGAAGCGAAGTGTTGCTGGGTGAGATTGACATTAAGGGAAACAGTGAGTTGAATGATACCGAGATCAGATCGGCCATGGAAACCGGAGTAGGAGATGTACTGAATGACAAAGCGCTGGAAGCTGACATTGCCTCACTGCTCAAGCTGTACGAGTCAAGAGGGCTTCCGTTTGTGAGGATAAAGATAGGCAATGTGGAAATGTATGAGGAAACAGGCAGGCAGAAGCTGAAGCTTGAGCTGGATGTTCAGGAAAATTCAAAGATCAGCATCAAGGAAGTCAGGATCACGGGAAATGAAACAACAAATGATGACGTGATCCTTCGCGAGCTCAAGCTGGAAAAGGACGGATCGGTGACCTCAGAATCAATGTCCGGCATGAAGGAAAGACTTGAGAGGCTGAACATCTTCGAATATGTGGCAGAACCGAAGATCTTCAACATTAGGAACACAGGCGAAACGGGTTTGCTTATAGATGTGCGCGAAGGGAACACCAACACGTTTGACGGAATTATCGGTTATTCACCCCCCACAGCAACGGAAGGAGGATATCTTACGGGCGTTGCTTTTGTATCGTTCAGAAACCTGTTCGGCACCGGCAGAAAGCTTGAAGCAAGATTTCTGCAGGAACGAAAAGCAACTCAGGAACTTGAGTTCAAGTATCTTGAGCCGTATCCGTTTGATCTTCCTCTTTATCTTAATTTCGGATTCTTGCAGAGGATTCAGGATACATCCTACACTAAAAGAAACATTGACCTGAAGATAGACCTTCTCTTCAGCGATGACATCACAGTTTCAGCGATCGGCAATTATGAAAGGGTAATTCCTTCGGAGTCTCAGCTGTCGAACTTTGTCATCGCAGATTCAAGGACTCTCACGAGCGGAGTGGAGATCAAGTATGACACAAGGGACAATATCTACATACCTATGTCGGGAATTCTCTACCGCACTGTTTACTCCATTGGCCAGAGGAATGTTTTCAACTTCAGCGCGCTTGCTTCTCAGGGATATCCGCCCGATTACACGATCCAAAGGTATTTCATCAATCTTGACGTGTTCACATCCTTTTTCAAAAGACAGTCTCTTCTTACTTCGCTTAACGGCGGTGAGATCGTTTCAGACAAAGTTGAAGAATCAGATCTTTTCAGGATCGGCGGCAACAAGTTTGTGCGGGGCTACAGAGTGGCGCAGATCCTTGCCGGCGGACTGGCAGCCGGAACATTTGAGCTCAGATACTCAATATCCAGCCGCGGCTTTCTGTTCGGCTTCTTTGACGGCGGATACTATTACCGGCCCGAGGACATCCCAAACAACATTCCCAGGCAGGAAGGATTCATATACGGATACGGCCTTGGGCTCCGGCTTGAGACAGGCCTGGGACTTGTCAGCGTCGGCTATGCACTTAACAAGGAAAGTTCTCTTCTTGACGGAGTAATCAGCTTCGGCCTCATAAACGAATTCTGATTGTTCAGTAAAGTATTATTTTGTAAGGTTCTTCAGCGGCCGCTTCTTCGAAAACATGCTTTCCGATTCTGCACGACATGCATCTTCCCTTTGAACAGAAGTTCTCGTAAAGACTCAATAGCCCCTGTTCCTCATTAGCCGTAATTGCACTGTAACCTGTCTGCTGTTCAAGCCACTTTACCGTACTGCTTTTGGAAGAAGATGCGGGAACATCCAGATAGATCCTTCCAATGATCTCTTCGGAGTTGTCTTCATCCCTGCACAAAGCAAGCGCAAACGGAATCATCACATTAACGATGATCTCCGATATTCTCTGATCCCCGAGTATATTCCCGGGGACAATCTTCTTTCTTCCGAAATGATAATGCTGTTTCCAGTAATCCGATACTTCAATTTCTTTGAAGAGCTTCTTCAGTCTCTTCAGTGGATTTTCCGAACCGGGAAAAACGTCCCTCATAATTCCGCAAAGATCATTGTGCAGAATGAAGTGAAGCAGTCCGGATGCGTATGCCAGCCTCAGTGTGGGAAAGTTCGGCGGCCTGAGCCTGAAGAAGTTCCAGTCCGATGCTTCGAGCTGAGGAAGCCTCAGATTGCTTCTGACATCACACCATAATGAGTACAAAGCTTTTGAGTATTCATCATTCCGGTTTTCCGCTGACAGCATTCCCGCCATACCGAAGACTATTGCATCGCATTCGTTCAAACCCGGTTTCATGACCTTCATCGTCTCAAAGTCAATGTTCCTTGAGAGTCTGACAAATGGTTTCTTATTCTTCGAGTATCCGAGTGCTTCGCAAATGTATTCAAATGCCGTTTGCTCATAGGCGAAATTTGCTTTGCCTGCGTCTGTCAGCGCCTCCGCCCGCTGATGGATCTTTGCATGCTTTGCACTTACCCTTTCCATTCCCTGCGCAAAGATCATTCTCTTTTTTACATCCTGATCTGCCTTGAGAGATTTCGGATAGCAAAGTATGGAAGAGGGAGATGTATCTTCAAAGATAAGCTCCTTCCAGATATCCTTAAGCGATCTTGTGAGAAACTGAGATAAGATGACGGTGGGTATTCTTCGGTCCCCTGAGGAAGCGGCCGGGTTCTCATCCGGGTCTTCATTGAACATTGCAACATGGAGAATTACGCCGGCATAGTTCGGGTCGTTTTCGTGGGAATGCCTGTTCCAGTCTGAGGCATCTCTGTGGATCTCTATTGAACCTCCGTAGGTTCTGCCGCTTATGGATATAACGGCATCAAGATAATCGGGTCCGGAATCATAATTTCTCCTGCCGTAGTCGGTCACTTCGACCAAATGGCCTTCGGTAGTCTTCAGTCCTGTATAATTCTGAGGCTTTTCCCAGATCCTTGAGATGAAAGACTCGTTTAAATTGAGTTTTGACATTAACATTTTCATAGGTTTTCCTTAAATTGTTCACCAAATCTGAATTCAAAGAACTCAAATCAATATAACATGCTGTTAACAAAATTGAAATTCCTTCCTTTTCTTGCAATAGTTCTCCTGTTTGCTTCATGCAGTCAGCCCTCAAAGAAAACGGAAGATCAGTACATCACCGATGCAAAAGCAAAGTATGACGAAAAGAAATACGACGAGACGATCACGATCTACCGCGAGTTTCTCAAGAACTATCCCAAGTCAAATCAGGCGATCTTTGCCTATAACCAGATAGCAGGAATTCAGATCGAGAATCTCAAAGACCATCAGGGTGCCATAAACACGTACAAGGAAATGGCGGCGGCTTTTCCCGATACCAAAGATGCCAAGCAGGCAATGTTCATGGTAGCTTTCATTTATGATGAGACTCTGAAGGATAAGGAGAACGCCAAAGCATCTTACAAGGCATTCCTCGCCAAATATCCGACAGACACAGATCCGAATGACAAGATGAGCGAATCGGCAAGAACCATGCTTGAAGTGCTTGAATCCGGGAAGACGATCGAAGACATGATTCAGGAAAAGATCAATAAGATGGGTGATTCTGCAAAGACTCCGGTTGATCTGGATATCAAGGACGGCCCTTCCGGCAGTACAAACACCGAAGAGTTAAAGAAGAAGGAAGAGAGCAACACAGGTTCATCGGAACAGCCGGTTAAAAAGTCACCTGACGGAAACAAGTCTGTTCAGAAGCCCGGCGAAGCCCCGATGGGAGATCCCGCAAAGAAATAGCTCAGTCCGAACCTCAGCATAATTTGGAAAGGCCGGTAAAAAGAGATCAGGCGGAGGATTACAGAAAATTTCTGAATCCTTCGGTCATTGCCAAGCTCTCAAACATGGAGCTTCGTGCACGTTCCGTTGTTGAAGGATACATTGCCGGCCTGCACAAATCACCTTACCACGGATTCTCCGTGGAGTTTGCCGAACACCGGCAGTATATGCCCGGTGATGACCTCAAATACCTCGATTGGAAAGTGCTCGGCAAAACGGGCAGGTTGTATGTGAAGAGATTCGAGCAGGAGACTAATCTGAAGTCATACCTCATACTTGACATCAGCAGGTCTATGGCATTCAAGTCATCCGTCAGCGAATATCAGAGCGGGCTCGGGAAATTCTTCAGAAGGAATCAGACGCAAAGCGCCGCTTCATCTCCTGAACTTACAAAACTCGAATACGCATCTTATCTCGCCGCTTCGCTTGCATATCTTATGACACTTCAGAGAGATGCTGTATCGCTTACCACGTATGACACGCAGGTCAGGTCTTTCCTCAATCCGAGCTCCACAAAAGCAAATCTCCGGCAGATACTCAGAGAGCTCTCAAACATCGAACCGAGAAATGAGACGGGCACAGCCGAATGCCTGAATGTCATTGCCAACAGGATCAAGAAGAGAGGCCTTGTCATAATTTTCAGCGATCTGTTTGACGAGCAGAAAGAAGTGCTTAACGCACTGAAGCATTTCAGGTATGAAAATCACGAAGTGATACTTTTTCAGATCCTTGATCCGCTTGAACTGACATTCCTGAGGGGCAATCCCGTCACCCTCAAGGATATGGAAACAAGCGAGGAGATGTATTCTCAGCCTTTTGCAGTGCAGAAAGCTTACCAGGAAGCTATGAAGGAATTTGTGGAGAATTACAGAAATGAGTGCCTGAGAAACAGGATAGATTATGTCCTGCTTTCAACTGACACCGGTTACGAAACTGCTCTGACAAATTACCTGACCAAGAGAAAGAAGCTCATCTAATTCCTTATCCTGTGCCTGTCAACATCCCAAATGGGAGTTGTAAGGCGGTAATCACCAAACCCTGATTCATCAACAAATACAAATTCCTTGTTCTCGTTATAATAGTACCAAACTTCGAACGGCTTTGTATTTTCCTGAAAAGGATATCTCTCGATATTGTCAGGTTCTCCGAATATCACATACACCATTCCCATGTCGGTCTTCCATCCGTCAATGAAATGCGAGTATCTGTCGTTTGCAGTCTGAATTCTTCTGTAATACTCGATCATCAGTTCATTCTTCGAAGTGTTCGGTGAAGGGTCCTTGCTTTTCCAGAACTCAATGAATTTCTTCTGCTTGTCCTCGGTCGTCCTTGCATTGTCTATCTTGCTCAGCTGATCGTCGGTTGCAATATATACAAGCTGATCTATCATCAGCTGAAGGTCTTTGGCGTTTGTGGGGAAGCCGGACATTTTGTTGCTGAATTTCTTTTCGGCTATCAGTTTCCCCGAGGCGTTGCTCTTAAGGTCAAGCACATAGTCTCCGTAAACAAGATTGGTCGACTTGATCTTTTCAAAGCATTTGTTGATTCCGGGATTGAGCGTGTATGTCAGGTTACCCCTTTCAACAACATTCTCCTTGTTGTCAACCACTGCATACGAGTAGCTTTCAACTGTGCTTTCATCCTGGGAATTATATACTTCGAAGAAGACATAGAACTCCTTCAGATTGTCAACATTACCGTTAACAAGCGGTGTGATGATCTTCTTCCCGTCTTCAGAAGATATGTTGCTTATCAGCATTAAGTTGCTGAAGGAAATCTTTTCGTTGGCAAAATCAGGCACCTGAACCTTGTCCTTTAGAGAGAGCTCCTTCTTGGTGTTCTTATCGCTGAGCGTCACGTTAAGGTCATAATTACCCGGGTTAAGATAGAACTCTCTGACAAGGAATTTGGATGATCCCTCAAGGTTCTTTTGCTCTTCCTTGTTGGTCGAGACAAAATCGGTTACCGTCTCATTTTCAACGATCTCGCCCGCAAAGTTCTTGATGACGACCGAGTAGAGAATATCCGCATCATATTGCTTAGTTGCCGGATTCTTTTTGAACTGCAGATTCTCCATTGGTATCTCCACGTACACGTCCAGGCGGGCTTTTGATTTTTCTTTGCTGAAAAAGACCATCGGGTCAAGATAGAACAACTGCCTTGACTCGCTTCTGATTGTCTTTTCCTCGAGCTGTGAATAGGATTCCCCGGCGCTCAAAATCATGAACGAAAGGACGTAAATGACAAGTGCAGACAACCTCAGCAATCTTTCTCTGAATGTAAAATTATTCATTTCACCTGCTTTTGTGTTGTAATTCCTGATTTCAATTTTGAGCAGAACCGAAAAGATCAAATTCCTCAGCATCGTGAATATTGACTTCGCAGAACTCACCAACCCTGAGGCCATTTCCTGATATGAGAATCTCCTGGTCTATTTCAGGGGCGTCTTTGTAACTTCTTCCCGCATACTGCCCGTTTTGTTTCCTGTCAATGATCGCGGTGACCGTCTTGCCTATCATGGCGTTGTTTCTTTCCAGCGAGATCTGCTTTTGAATCTCAAGTATCTCTTTCTGCCTGTCTGACTTTTCTCTTTCGGATATCCTGTCCGGCAATGATGCCGCATAAGTCCCTTCTTCATGCGAGTACCGGAAAACTCCGAGCCTGTCAAATCTGAAATCTTTTACGAACTGCGCTAACTCGTCAAAATCTTTTTCGGTTTCATCGGGATATCCTACAATGAGCGTCGTCCTAATAGCGATTCCCGGCACCGAGTCCCGGAGCCGCGTCAGCAGTCCGGCAAGACTGCTCTTGGTTATGCCCCTTCTCATTGACTTCAGCACATTGTCTGAGACATGCTGAACGGGAATGTCAATGTACTTGCAGATCTTATCATTGCCGGCGATCGTCTCAATCAGGTCTTCGGGGAATCTTGACGGATACGCATACATAAGTCTTATCCATTCTATGCCGCTGACCTTTGAAATTTCATTCAGCACTTCGGAGATCCTTCTTCTCTTGTCAGTGTCGAATCCCCAGTAAGTAGTATCCTGGCCGATCACAATGATCTCCTTTACACCCTTAGACGCAAGTTTCTGCGTTTCTGTTACAATTTCCTGAAGCGGCTTTGACCTGTGGCCGCCCCTCATTATCGGGATTGCGCAGAACGAGCAAGGATTATCGCACCCTTCGCTGATCTTGAGATAAGCATAATGTCCCGGAGTTGTAGTTTCCCTCTCGCCGAGAAGTTCTTTTCTGAAGTCAACTCCAAGCTCGTTGAGAATTCCGATCACCGTTTGCGGCTTGTCGGTTGCGCCGAAATATTTGTCAACTTCGGGGATCTCGGTCTCAAGGTCTGTCTTATACCTGTCCGACAAACATCCCGCCACAAACACACCTTTCAGCTTACCGGCCTCTTTCCGTTTCACGGCCCGCAAAATAGTGTCAATTGACTCCTGTTTCGCCTCCTGAATGAACCCGCAGGTGTTGATTATCACATTCTCCGCGGATTCTTCGTCGTCAACGATCTCTATGTCATTTGACTTCAGCTGAGCGAGAATGAACTCCGAATCAACAAGGTTCTTGGAGCATCCAAGGGTTATCAGTTTGATCTTGTCTTTCTTTACCTTCATAAACTAAGAAACCCTCCGCCCCGCTTTGTTGCAAGGGATCATAGAGGGTCGGATCTTTTGATTCAATGTAAACTAATTATCATGAATTTGAAACATAAAATACGGGTTAGCGGACGCTGATTCTTTTCGGTTTTGCTTAAGGGAGCTGACACCCGTGAAACTGACTTTCTTGTCAGGGCCATTTTGAATATTTTGAACAAAATTAAATGATTGTTAGAGACCGCCAAAAAGCTTGAAAGGACAGTCCTTGTCTGTTATTCTAACCGTAAAGACAAGGAGAACTTCCATACCGAAGATTCGCTCGACGAACTCAGATTCCTTGCGGAAACTGCAGGGGCATATGTGGTTAAGTCTTTCTTTCAGGAGAATGAGAGATATGACTCACGATTTATGATCGGCAAGGGAAAGGTCACTGAGATTGCAGAATTTGTGGAGGACAATGACATCAGCCTGGTCATTTTTGAGAACGAGCTTGGCTACACACAGCTGAGAAATCTCGAACAAAAGATCAAATGCAAGATCATTGACAAATCAAACCTGATACTCGACATCTTCGCATCAAATGCAAGAACGGCGCAGTCAAAACTGCAGGTGGAGCTTGCACAGCTTGAATACACACTTCCAAGGCTTACAAGGCAGTGGACGCACCTATCGAAACAGTTCGGAGGCATTGGCACAAAGGGGCCCGGTGAAACGCAGATCGAGACTGACAGAAGGATGATAGGCAGGAGAATTTCTGCACTTAAGGAAAAGCTTCTGAAAGTGTCTGAACAAAGAAAGACACAGGCATCGGAGAGAAGCAGGTTCTTCAGAATATCTCTCGTCGGTTATACCAACGTCGGGAAATCAACACTGCTTAACAGCCTCACCAATGCAGGCGTATATGTTGAGAACAAGCTTTTCGCCACACTCGATACATCCACGAGATCGCTTGAGATCATTGCAGGGAAAAAGGGAAAGGCAAAATACCCCAAGAAGGTGCTGATCTCGGACACGGTTGGTTTCATCAGGAATCTGCCGCATGATCTTATAGAGTCATTCAAGTCAACGCTTGCCGAAGTTGTTGAGTCGGACCTTCTGCTTCATGTAATTGATGCATCAAACAGCTCCTTCCGCGAACAGATGGAAGTTGTAAAGGAAACGCTGGAAGAGATCGGCGCCGGCAACAAGAAAATCATAAACGTTTTCAATAAAGTGGATATGATCAGCGACGATGTGCTGAATGAGATCAGAAGTGAATTCAGGGACGGCGTCTTCATCTCTGCAGGCAAGGGGCTGAACATGAAAATGCTGATGGAGAAAATAAAGGCGGAGCTCACAGAGGGGAACACCGACAGGGTCCTCAGGCTGAAACCGGATGACCACAAGAAGCTGAGCATGATCTACAAGCTTGCCGAGGTAAGGGATGTGAAGTACCTGAAGAACAGCATCAAGGTTACATTTTCAACAAGCGACAAAAATTTTTCACGGCTGAAGAGTTTGCAGGAAAGCAAAGAACTTCAGGACAATTAACTATTGCACAATAACTCACAATAACTAAGGAGAAGGCGGAAAAATGCAAACAACAAGCACCTACAAATCGGTTGACTACTACGGCATAGATGAAATGCTGACGGATGAGGAGAGATCAATTCGCGACACTGTAAGAGACTTCGTAAATGAGGAAGTGATCCCGATAATAGAAGAGTACAATCAGGAAATGCAGTTTCCCACACAGCTGATACCAAAGATGGCAGAGCTTGGAATTTTCGGGCCGACACTGCCCGTGGAATACGGCGGAATGGGGATCAACAATGTTGCTTACGGGCTGATAATGCAGGAGCTCGAAAGGGGCGACAGCGGTGTTCGCAGTTTTGCCTCCGTACAGTCGGGGCTGGTGATGTATCCCATTTACACATTCGGAAGTGAAGAGCAGAGGAAGAAGTATCTGCCCAAGCTTGCAAAGGGGGAAATGATAGGATGCTTCGGGCTTACAGAACCTGACTTCGGAAGTAACCCGGGAGGCATGATCACTAAGGCGGAGAAGGTTGACGGCGGATACCTCCTCAACGGCGCAAAGATGTGGATAACAAACGGAACGATCGCAGATGTTGCGGTGGTATGGGCAAAGCTTGACGGAAAGGTAAGAGGCTTCCTCGTTGACAAAGGCACAAAAGGATTCTCTGCTCCGGAAACCAAAGGCAAGCTTTCACTTCGCGCTTCGGTCACTTCGGAGCTTGTGTTCGAAGACTGCCTCATACCTGAAGAGAATCTGATGCCGAACAGCGGCGGACTGAAATCTCCTCTGATGTGCCTCACTCAGGCAAGGTACGGAATTGCATGGGGTGTTCTCGGGCTTGCAATGGAATGCTATAGCACGGCACTGAACTATTCACTTTCAAGGATACAGTTCGGAAAACCCATTGCAGGATTTCAGATAACTCAGGAGAAACTTGCATACATGCTCACAGAGATAACAAAGGCACAACTGCTGGTCTATCAGCTTGCAAAGCTGAAGGATTCGGGAAAGATGCGCCCTCAGCAGGTTTCGCTTGCCAAGAGGAACAACTGCGAGATCGCCAAAACGATAGCTTCAATGGCAAGGGAGATGCTTGGAGCAAACGGAATTCTTGACGAGTATCCCGTTATGAGGCATATGAACAACATCGAATCGGTGAAGACCTATGAAGGCACACATGAAATGCACACGCTTATACTCGGCGAAGACATTACAGGCCTCTCAGCATTTGAATAGTCAGCACGATAGTACAGAATAAATAAACGGGCAACAGGCACTGTCAATTCAGGTTTGTTGCCCTTCTCATTTGAACAGATGAAGGCATTCGACATTCCGGTTTTTTACAGAAGTCCGATAATTTCCAGGATCAAGAACATGCGCAGGCATGATGATCCGAGGAAGAAAGACTACTCTCCTACAGAGCTCAACTTCGGGCCGGTGGTATTTTACATTGCCCGGCATTTCGGATTCTGTTACGGGGTGGAGAATGCGATCGAAATCTCTTACAAAGCCATTGAAGAAAATCCCGGCAGAAGAATATTCCTCCTGAGTGAAATGATCCATAATCCCGAAGTTAACGCAGACATACTCGGCAGAGGAGTTAAGTTCATAATGAACACCGACGGAGAGATGATCATCGGCTGGGATGAAATAAAGAGTGATGACATTGTAATTGTCCCTGCCTTCGGCACAACTGTTGAGATCGAAGAAAAACTATCCTCGATCGGAGTTGATACAAGAAAGTACAATACCACATGCCCTTTTGTGGAGAAGGTCTGGAACAGGGCAGAGTCGCTCGGCAAGTCTGACTTCACTGTCATAGTTCACGGAAAGTTCAGGCACGAGGAAACGCGCGCAACTTTTTCTCATTCGAAGGAATCCGCTCCCACGCTTATCATCCGTGATCTGGACGAGGCAGTCACCCTGGGTAAGTTCATTCTAGGAGAATCCCCGGCTGATGAATTCAGAAACATATTCGGCCAAAGATGCTCTGCAGGGTTTGACCCTCAGATCCATCTCGAAAGGGTAGGCGTAGTGAACCAGACCACGATGCTTGCTACAGAGACTCAGGCGATCGCTGATTATCTCAGAAACATTATGGTAAGAAAATTCGGAGAGGCGGAGATCAAACTGCATTTTGCCGACACACGGGACACACTCTGCTATGCTACGCATGACAATCAACGCGCCACTTACGCATTGCTTGAAAAGGATGCAGACCTTGCAATTGTTGTCGGCGGGTACAACAGTTCAAACACTTCGCACATAGTGGAGCTTTGCGAGGAGAAGCTTCCCACATATTTCATTTCCGGTTCTGACAAGATACTTTCAAAGGACGCGATCCGTCATTTCATAATTCATGAGCACCGGGAGGAAACAACATCCGGTTACCTGCCCGCAGGGGAACCGGTAAGAATAATCCTTACAAGCGGCGCATCATGCCCGGATTCAGTTGTGGATGCAGTGCTGCAGAAGATACTTTCTTTTTTTGAAGGGACAAGGGATTCAGATGAAGTATTGTCCTTGTCAGGATCAGGTAAGAACTAAACCATACATTGCTTGATTCAGAATCTCATTGACCCGGTCATACTCTTTTTTATAATCGGCATTGCCGCCGGCATGCTCAAGACGGATCTCAAACTGCCGGAAGCAATATATGATGCCCTCAGCATTTATCTGCTTATAGCTATCGGTTACAAAGGAGGCATGGAGCTTTCGGGTTCAGAATTGTCTTCATTAACCGTTCCTGTCATTGCGACTCTTCTGCTCGGCATCACCATACCTCTTATTGCTTTCATCATACTCAGGAAGATTGGCAGTTTCGGCAAAGATGACTCAGCGGCTATTGCTGCACATTACGGCTCAGTAAGCGCCGTGACGTTTGCGGTTGCTGTTGATTTCATTTCAAAGTCCGGGATCGGTTCTGATGAGTTCATGACCGTACTGCTTGTAATGCTTGAGATCCCCGCTATTGCCGTAGGTATACTGCTCGCACGTGCCGGCGCAGGCACAGGCCGGGGAGGCGCCGGAGAGGCGCTCAGGGAAGTATTTCTCGGTAAGAGCATCTATCTTCTGATCAGCGGAATTGCTGTCGGCTACTTTGCGGGAATTTACGGCAACAAAAGCATCAACGTACTTTTCAGCGACATGTTCAGGGGATTTCTCGCATTCTTTCTTTTGGAGATGGGAATAATTGCATCAAAGAGGTTTGCAGACTTCAGGCGTGTAGGGCCTTTTCTTATTGCATTCGGAATTGCAATGCCTGTCATTTCCTCACTGTTCGGAATTGCGGCAGGTGTTCTTTGCGGGCTCTCGCAGGGAGGCACGTTCGTTCTTGCCTGCATGGCGGCAAGCGCATCTTACATTGCTGCTCCCACGGCAATGAGAATTGCCGTTCCAAATGCCAATCCGACTTACTACATCACCACATCGCTCGGGATCACGTTTCCATTCAACATCATAGCAGGGATATACATCTACTATTCAATTACCGATTTTGTCTATAACTCACTTCTGAAGTAAATGAACATCAAAGAATCCAAAGTGCTGACCGTCATTACGGAATCGGTCATTGAGCAGAAGCTCGTAAAATGCATCAAGGAGCTTGGAGCGCCGGGCTATACGATCGAAGAGGTTCGCGGAGAAGGAAGGCGCGGTGTGAGAAGAAATGACTGGGACCAGTCGGGAAGCATAAGGATGCAGATAGTATGCGACAAGGATACGGCAGAAAAGATTGCCATGCACCTGACCGAGAATTTCACACAGAGCTACGCAATGTTCATTTTCATGTTTGATGCAGTTACATTTGAGAAATAAAAAGGGCGGACAACAGCCCGCCCCTGAATTACATCTGACTCTGCCCACTGGCTTCAGGCAGTCGCGCCTTCCTTAAGAAATATCTTCTGGAATTCCCTCTTAGCCCTGTTCTTCCAGTTGCCTTTGTGATATGCATAACCGGCGATCAGCGGCATTGCAATCGTGGCTTCGCAGTAAACCATTTGCTCATAGGTCATATCAACTTTGCCCCATGAGCTTGCTTCCTTCAGAGTGGATCCGGAGAGCGCGCCGTCACGGTCATCTGCAACGGTGATCTGGATCGCATATTTATGCATCGGGACTTCCTTATTGAGGATCTCCGCAGCCACAACAGTGTCCTGCGCAAAGTTTTTCGGAACTCCCCCGCCAACCATGAACAGGCCTGTCTCAAATGCTTCAAGCTTGATCTTTGTAAGTTCGAGGAAATCCTTCGCAGAATCTATTGAAACATTTGATTCCGGATTATGAAACTGATGATGAACAAATCCGAATCCGGCAGAGCAGTCCGAAAAGGCCGGCACAAAGATCGGGACATTGTGCTCATAGGCTGCCAGCACAACCGAGTCGCGGTTCTTTCCGTGCTTTGAGAGATATTCACCCATGTGCCAGATGAACTCCCTTGATGAATAAGGCCTCTTCTCAAGAGTGTCACAGATCTTTGCAATGGTAAAATCGCAATCCCTGAGTTCCTCTTCATCAATGTAGGTGTCATAGATCCTGTCTATCATCAGGTCGCGAAGTTCATTGTCATCAACAAACTGAGTTCCTTTGTAATGCTTGAACCCAAGCCCTTCAAAGAAATCCTGGTCAACCATTATTGCACCCGTGGATACAATAGCATCTACCATATTGTTTCTCACCATATCAACGACCACATTCTTCAAACCTGCCGAGAACAAAGAACCTGCGAGGCACAGGAAAACCGAACAGTTCTTGTCCGAAAGCATCATGTCGTAATACCTTGCAGCAACCGCCAGATCTCTTGATGAAAATGCCATGTCATACATGTCATCCACAATGTTCACCACATTGTGCTTCTTGATGTCAATGTGCTGTATTGTGTCTTTTAGGTAATCCTTCTTATTCTTCATGTCTTTGATTTTGTTTTGGCAATAATAGCCCTATTACTCAAAAGTGGAAAGCTAAAAGCACAGCATTTCTGTTTATTTAATCCAATGCCGTCTACAACATTTTCACAATGAAGAGAAAGAGACAAAAACTGATCATTATTAAACACTTTTTCGAATGTCGCAGGAACAACCCGCCCGCCTGTCAAGTAGCAGTTCACTTGAAGCGA
>CAZTQR010000055.1:0-21807 GCA_964615795.1 uncultured Ignavibacteriaceae bacterium | reverse complement strand
ATTCCATCTTCTCGCAAAACCAACAGGCGCTGTCTGCAACCTTGACTGCAAATACTGTTTCTTTCTTTCAAAAGAAGCTCTCTACCCGGGAAGCAGGTTCAGAATGAACGATGAACTACTTGAGAACTACATTCGCCAGCTGTTCGAATCTCATGGCCCCGGCGAAGTGAATGTTGCCTGGCAGGGCGGCGAACCGACTCTGATGGGAGTTGAGTTCTTCAGAAAGTCGGTTGAATTGGCCGGCAGGTACAGAAAGCCCGGCCAGACCGTCATACACACCATGCAGACTAACGGAACTCTGATCAATGATGAGTGGGCAGAGTTCTTCAGAGAAAATGATTTTCTCATCGGATTGAGCGTTGACGGACCCAGGGAAATTCACGATATGTACCGCACGAATAAAGGCGGCGGCGGATCCTTTGATCAGGTAATGAGAGGATGGGAGCACCTTTTGAAACATAAAGTTGAATTCAATATCCTTTGCACGCTTCATTCCGGCAATGCCCCTTACCCGCTTGAGATATACAGGTTCTTCCGCGATGATCTTCATGCTCAGCACATCCAGTTCATACCAATCATAGAAAGAGCTACGCAAAGCACTCTTGAGATTGCCAACGAAGGCTGGAGCGAGAAGCCCGGAGGAGAACGTCCGCTTTATGTTCAGGAAGGAGACCTTGTAACGGACCGCTCCCTTAAGGCGGATCAGTACGGAAACTTTCTGACCGAAATATTCAGGGAATGGGTAAGAAGAGACGTAGGAAAAGTGTTTGTGCAGATGTTTGACGTTACGCTCGCTTCGCATTTCGATATTCACAGTCTCTGTATCCATGCGCCGGTTTGCGGCTCTGCGCTTGCAATGGAACACAACGGTGACATGTATTCCTGCGATCACTTTGTTGAGCCGGATTATCTGCTTGGCAATATCAGCAGAAGCTCTATGTCGGAACTTGTTGCATCGGAGGCTCAAATGAAGTTTGGTGAGGACAAACTTGAGACACTTCCTAAATACTGTATTGATTGCGATGTAAGATATGTGTGCAACGGCGGGTGTCCGAAAGACAGGTTCATTACCGCTCCGGACGGAGAACCAGGACTTAACTATCTGTGCCAGGGTTACAAATGTTTCTTTGGAATGACAGAACATCCGGTGAAGATCATGGCTGAGCTGATTAGGGTTGGCAGATATGCAGACGAGATCATGGGTATTTACAATACGGAAGAGGAGAGAATGAAAAACCTGTTCAGGAATGCGGAGAGAAATGAACTTTGCCCGTGCGGAAGCAAAAAAAAGAAGAAACACTGCCATCCGTTCAGCTATCCGGAGGTTGAGGAATTCCTTACAGGAGTCAGCCCGGCTGAGATCGTTTCCCGCAATCCGGCTTAATCATCTGCGGATGATCAGGCTCGTGGAAATTCACCGAAGCATTCCGATAACTCCGAACATCCTTCCAGATCTTTCCCTGTCGCGCCTGTAAGAATGCAGAAGGTCCTTTTCGTCGAATGTGCAGTGATCGCTGACTTCAACATTGTCGCTGTGAACGCCGCAGTCGATCAGCTGGGAATAGTTCTGTTTCTTCAGGTCAAGGTAGAACTTTCCGCCTGACCGGATCACAAACTCTTCATTAAAAAGTTCTGCAACTTCAGCTCCGACTTCATAATTTTTTGCCGAGATGCAAGGACCGATGTATGCGATCATTTGTGAAGTGTCAGCCTCAAACCTCTTCTTCATTTCCTTTATGGCAAGCGTGAGGATCTTCCCTTCGGATCCTTTCCATCCCGAATGAACTCCTGCAATCACCATTTTCACCGGCTCATATAAGAATACAGGAACACAGTCTGCAACACTCACGGCGATGAAGTTTCTTGTTTTGTCTGTAAGAAGTGCATCGCACTCTCCGTGATGCCGGGGTGAGTGCGCGTATTTGACTGTTGCTGAATGGATCTGCTTCTGAAATGATACTTCACCTTCGTTTATACCAAGTGCATCAAAGAACAGTTTTCTGTTAGCAAGGACATTTTCATGTTCATCGCTTGTGTTAAGTCCGAGGTTAAGGCAATATGGTTCCGGCGAAACTCCCCCCTGCTTTGTGCTGAAGCCGAACAGTATCTCGGGAAACTTTTCAAACAGATTGCTCTTGATGATATGCAAGGATTATGTTTTTGGGTTAGAACTTCTGAAAAGTCAAAAATAAAAAGACAGTTCTAGAAATAATACAGCAATAGGTTAACATGTTGGATGTCCGCGCGTTGATTCCTCTGAGGATTGTGTGAAACAAACTGCCCGGACGGAGATCCTGCACGCAGCGGCTACTGACTACGTGACGAGATTATCTTTGAGAACGACCTCATTTCAAGTTCTTCAACCTTCAGGCCTGAGTCAAGTATCTCATCCTCGGTTATGGCTCCGCAATTGTAACCTCTTATGAAAAAATTCAGAAGTCCCTGCCCTGAAGCGGCATCATCAAAAATATTTGAATGTGTTGTTGATCTCGCCGCCTGTTCGAGGAAATTCCTCAGCCTTGCCGAAGAGTCAGGAAGATTTTCGGCAAAGAATTTGTAAGTGGCTGAATATCTGGGAACGAGCTGAGCCGGATGGAGATCCCAGCCCTGGTAAAAACCATTTTCAAGCGAGTGGGTGATATTGTCAAAATGCAGCTTCCATGCGGAGTGTACAACATTTTTATTGTCGGCCTTTTGCTGATCGGTCAGCGGTCCGCCTTTGTGAGGAGCAATTGGCATTATGTTTGTTGCCCCGTCAGAGAGCCGTATGCCGCTGTTTTCCAGCGAGGCCTTCATTATGTTCCTTGCAAAATCGCACGTTTGATGGCGTAGAGTCTGATACTTTGCAATTATACCAAGCTCTGCAGTATAGTCAAATGCCCCAAAGTGAGCAGATTCAATTCTGCCTGCACCGGCCTCTGCAATCAAAGGAAGCGAAAGTCTCCCGTCTGTACCAATAAGTGAAGAGGCAGTCTCAACCATTATCTCTATCCTCAGCAGTCCGCTCTTAATGCGCAGAAGGTTCTCGGTTTTTTCCAAAGCAGATACAAATTCAAATACCTGTAATCCAGATTCAACTTTTGGAAGAGTTATGAGAAAATTGTCCGGCAGTTTTCCCGAAGAGCTTTCGAGAAGTTCACGAAGATACAGCTCAATTGTTCTGACGCATCTGCTTCGCATTTCCCTGCAGTACGGCTTTGGCCTGATTCCGAAGTAATGCGAAAGCAAATTGTCCTTCATTGCTCTTGCTGTTTCGCGTGCACATTGTACAGCCGCTTCGTCCTCTTCCTCATCAGTCCTGTATCCGAAACCGTCTTCGAAATCTATTCTGTAATCTTCCACAGCTTCTGACTCCAGTTTTGACATTACTCTTTCGTAAACCCTGATACAGGTCTCATCCTTTTTCATTCCGAAGGCTGTTGCAAATTCATGAATGTCATTCGCATAACCGTTGAATGACGAAAGCGCAAGTTCGCCTATCTTCCGGACTGTTCCGGACCTGAACAGCTGTGCTCCTCCGTAAACAACGTGCACGGGTTGCCTCTTTAGAATTTCTTTCATGCCTAACCTCTCATGTAGATCATTATGGCGGAAATATCAGACGGCCTTACTCCTGCTATTCGCATCGCCTGCCCTATTGATTTTGGTTTTACACGCCTGAGCTTCTCCATCGCTTCTGCAGAGAGCGATCTTATCTTCTCATACTTGAAATCCTCCGGAATGCGGATCTCCTCGTTTCTCATGAACGACTCGATCTGCTGTTCCTGTCTGTCAATGTATCCTTTATACTTGATGTCAATTTCTATCTGTTCCAGAGCTTCATTGTCGCCGAGTATTTTTGCGGCGAGCCGGTTGTTTGAAAAGAAGTTACTTTCGAGAAGAGTCCGGAGCGATACTTCATTCCGTTTAATTATGTTTGCGATGAATTCATTTTGCGAGATCTTTACCGAATTACGGCTTTCGAGGTACTCATTCGCCCCTTCGGGGCTTATGGTCTTTCTGCTGAATTCACTTACGGCCTCCTTGATCAGCGATGTCTTCTCCTTCAGTCTTTTCATTTGTCCGTTATCTATCAGTCCCAACTCCCAACCGTAATTCATCAGCCGCTGGTCCGCATTATCCTGCCTGAGAACAAGCCGGTACTCGGCACTGCTCGTAAACATCCTGTAAGGCTCTTCCGGACATTTGTTTATGAGGTCATCAATAAGCACCCCAATGTACGCCTCGCTTCTTTTCAGTATGAAAGGGGCTTCGCCCCTTAGCTTCAGCGCAGAATTTATCCCCGCCATCAGTCCTTGTGCCGCCGCTTCCTCATATCCCGAAGTCCCGTTAATCTGCCCTGCAGTGTATAACCCCGAAACAAGCTTCGTCTCCAAGGTCAGATTGATCTGATGCGTCGGGAAAAAATCATACTCAACTGCATAGCCCTGTTTTATAAGTTTTGTTTTTTCAAGACCTTGAATCGTATTGATTGCCTTTTGCTGTACTTCTACCGGCAGACTTGTAGAGAACCCGTTCATATAAATGGTATCACCGTCCAGGGTTTCGGGTTCGAGGAATATCTGATGCCTCGGTTTTTCCGAGAACCGGGAGATCTTGTCCTCAATTGAAGGGCAATATCTCGGGCCCACTCCTTTAATACGTCCGGTGAACATAGGTGAATCCTCAAAGCCGGTTCTCAAAATTTCATGGGTCTCCTCGTTTGTGTGAGTAAGGAAGCAGTCAACCTGTAACTGCGCGGGAAAGCCGGGCAACTTCTTATGAGAGAACTGAACAGGGCTTTCATCCCCGGGTTGAACCTCGGTCTTCCCGTAATCAATTGAATTCCTGTCTAATCTCGGCGGAGTTCCGGTCTTTAACCGACCGGTTTCAAATCCAAGCCTAAGCATGCATTCCGAAAGGCCGGTTGCCGACTTCTCTCCGATCCTTCCGCCTTCGGTTGCCGATCTTCCTGTATGCATCACAGCATTCAGAAATGTACCCGATGTGATAATGACCGACCGGCACTTCAACTCCCTTCCAAGCTCCGTTCTGACTCCCTTTATACAGTAACTGTATCCTGCGTCGTCCTTCAGCTCATCAACCATTAGCTCCTTTGCCATATCCTGAATGATCTCAATGCCATCCTGCTCCTTGATAAGCCTGGCAGCCTCACGCGAGTACAGTTCCTTGTCAGACTGGCATCGCGGTGACCATACTGCCGGGCCCTTTGATTTGTTGAGCATCTTGAACTGAATGCCGGTTCTGTCCGCAAGAATTCCCATCACCCCTCCGAGCGCATCTATCTCACGAACAAGGTGACCCTTTGCTGTCCCGCCGATGGCAGGATTACAGCTCATCCTACCTATGGCATTCAGATCCATAGAGACAAGCCCAACCCGGCAACCTATTCTCGAAGCTGAAACAGACGCCTCAATCCCGGCGTGTCCTGCGCCAATTACTATTATGTCGTATGTATCTTTTGTCATTATCTCAAATGAATAAATGTTTCTTGAGAAACATTATAGTTGCCTTTCGGTAATGAGTTTACTTCCACATTCGGTCGCAATCAGCATTCCTGACTTCTAAGATTTGAACCGGGTTCTGCAACTGGACACTTCGCAATAAGCAATTTTACCCAAAAGGACCGGGCGATAAAATAAGGCTTAGAAGAACTCATCAACCCCCTCGCGAGGATGAAAAGACAATATTGAAAATTCACTTCATGGGTGATTGAAATTGTTTCTTGAGAAACATTCACAAGTGATTTTCATTGTTCCGAGTAACTCAATCAAAACAACATATAAATTATTGATTTAACAGATTTAAAACATTTGACCCGGATGTCAAAGAAATTGGTCTATGAGATTATGCATAGAAAACCGTTCATACAGGTCAACGCGATCTGTTTTGGCAATTTTAGAAATTACTCAATGAATTCTCAAACTTAAATGACAAAGTCAAATGCCGATCATTGCGGCGTGTTGATTTCGGGAAGAGGATTTCAGAGCAGACAGAGCACCTTTGGAATTGTATTAAGTCCGCTGAGCATTGGGAAATGTATGACGACTGCACAAGGAAGAGTACTTGTTAGGCTTTGACATGAGAGTGCTTTATGTGCATTCAATCACATTATCTTTTGGATTCTGCGATGAGTAAATTCTTCTCCAAATGCTAAAGTCAAACTGCAGTAATAACTAAGTCATTTTCAGTTCTTGAATCTTTGGCAATGATATACAAGAACTGACAAGAGATCTTTCACTAAACACCTCTACAAATGCACGCAAAAATAATGCCGGCAATCTTTCTACTGCTTATGTCGTTGATTGGCGGAGGTTATAGTATACGCGCAGACGAACCAACTGATGATCATAAGAATCCGTATTATTCAAGAACGGACACGGCAAAACTCAACATTGATAATGCTGAATGGAGAAAGGTGCTCGACAAAGAAACTTACCGGATAGCACGGCTGAAAAATACGGAAGTTGCGTTCACGGGTGAGTACTGGGATTTTGAGGGCTCAGGGACATACTACTGCAAAGTTTGCGGCAACAAACTCTTTTCATCCGATGCCAAATTCATGAGTGCCTGCGGGTGGCCGAGCTTTTTTGAGCCAAGCAGGCCGGGAAGCGTAACCTATGCAAATGATCCGCAGTTCGGAATCCTGTTCTATGAAGTGAAATGCGGAAGATGCGACTCACACCTTGGACATGTGTTCGACGACGGTCCGCCGCCGACAGGCAAAAGATATTGTATGAACTCAGCCGTACTTGAGTTTGAGGCAGACTCGCTTACCAAAGAATGAAACTTCTCATTCCGGTTAAAATAAGCGGACAGACATTCTGCGATTGTGATTTTGCAGGACGATAGGTAAGATCGAAACATAAGTATAAAAAGATATCATCACATAACATGGGAAATTCAGGCAGTCAGGATGAACGCATTGCAAAAATGACATTTGCTTCTGTGTATCCGCATTATGCAGCAAAAGTTGAAAAGAAGGGGAGAACAAAAGAAGAACTGCATCAGGTGATTGAGTGGCTGACGGGATATGACGAAAAGAAATTGTTAAAACTGATCGAAGGGAAAGTGACCTTTGAGAAGTTCTTCCGTGACGCGAAGCTGAACCCTAATACACACCTCATTACAGGTTTGATCTGCGGCTACCGGGTTGAAGATATTGCAGACCCGCTCACGCGGCAAGTCAGGTATCTTGACAAGCTTGTGGATGAGCTGGCCAAAGGCAGGAAGATGGAGAAGATTCTCAGGGCTCCTTAGAAACATTTTAGGATATCGGAGGTGCACTCAATTGTCTTCGGTCTTTTGCGGACCGGACAAGGCAGGACACTCCGTCAGAGTTCCATCTGAAAGCGAAGTATTAACAGATGTGTGTGATCATGAAGCGCAAGGGCTCTGGTTCTCCAGTAAATTGTTTCCTGCCGGGACTTGCCGCTCTCAACGATCTGCCGTTGCCAGTCATCTTTCTCCAGCGACTTTAGAAAGTTGAGCGTCTTTCTCCGTTCCAGCTGAAATGAAGTCAGAAGTTCAGCCCGTGTGAAGCCTTCATAAAGCCGGAGCTTACCGAGATCTCTTTCTGCATGCAATCCGTAAACTCTCGGCTTGTCAATCAGCAATGCCGGGTAGATCGTCACATAGTTCAGCGCCTCAATGTTAAGAAAATGATGAAGCGTCTCTTTGAACGACCTTTTTCCCTTCGTTATTGGCTTTGCAAAATCTTTTTCGGAGATGTATGAAGACAATTCCTTCAGTGCCGCCGGAGTTGATTCCAGGATATGAAGCGCCTTGCTGACTGCGGGTTCGGAAAATGCGGTGGGTATCTGCTTCTTTGCATCAGCAAGAAGTGCATTCACCCGGACTTTGTAGTCTTCAGTCAATTTCACTTCGTGTCTTGACACTATTTATCAGCACAATCCTGTTTGTCAATGCAGTGTGGTTCTTGAGGAAGGTTCATTGTTTTCGCTTAAATTCGGAAAGGAAGAACATCGGATTTCCTTCTGTTTCAAATGACTCGGGATAATCAGTGCCGGTGAGATCGTAACAGATCGTAAGCACTTCATTCTCAAGCTTGTAAATGGCTTTAATGCTTCTTCCTTTGTTCACACCCTCCTTGCCGAAAATGTCCATCCGGCCGTCTTTGTAAAATGCCGTGCCTATATCTACGCTCTCAGCAACGAATGTGTAAATACTGTCGCTGAGTGTGAGCAGCTGATTCTCGAAAACTGATCCGGGAAGTTCCTTTCCTCCGAGAACCTGCTTCACGGGAACCCAGTCACCGTTGAGTTCTCCTGAAAATACGGAAGTGTGGACGGAATTGAATGCGCCCGTTGCAATCGCAATTAGCATTCCGGTTAACAGCAGTTTCATGTCCGGTCTTATTTTAATTCTTATGTGAATTGTCCGCGCGCACTGCCGGAAAACTTCAACTTCCTACCTGCTTGGTTGCGGAAAGCAGAAAATTAACACAACTGCATTCACTTCTCAAAACCATTCAGCATCATCCGCTCAGCTCTTTCCGTCAAGCTCAATGTCATACTTGTCAAGAAGTCCCGCAACTCCCGGGTAGGCAAATTTCGCTTTGCGGATCCTGTTATTCTCAGGGTCAATAGAGTAGTTGCGGCTGTTTCTGAAATCACACTTTTCCAGATTGGTTTTGAGAAAGACAGCTCTCGTAAGACTGCAGTCGTCAAACACCGAACCTGTTAGGTCACACTCTGTGAAATCGGCGTCATGAAGCTGTGACTTGATGAACATTGTCTTACATATCTTTGTCTTGCAGAATGAGGAATGGTCAAGGATGCAGTTGTGAAAACTGAATGAAAGTCCGAAGTCATTGCAATTGTCGAACTGCATTCCGAGCATCTTGCAATCCCTGAACTCCACGTCACGGAAAGAAGTGAGGCTTAGATTTGCAAGACTCAGATTGCATGTTTCAAAAATGCAGTTTATGAAAAGGTATTCAGTCAGGTTGAAGTTTGACAGGTCGCAGTGCACGAAGCGGCAGTTCTCATATCCGGCCCTGTGCAGTGTTGCTTTCCCCCCGTCAATTTTCTCAAAGATCTTGTCTGTTATGTAATCCTTCTTCACCGGGCGTTCAGCTTTTCGCTTATCTTTATGTGTGATGCTTCGGCATTGCGGGATACGGAATAAAGCATCATCCGAATATCGTGTTCATTACCAATTCAGCTCTTGCCTCTGCCGTATCCTGCGGCAGGACAACAAGTTCGTATCCGTTCACAGAATACCAATGAAACAGTTCATTGTAAACTCTCACAGCATCTTCAAATGTCTGATCCCTTTCACTGTCATTGCAGTAGATCTCTTTCCATGGAGGCGTTATGAAAACTTTCGAATTGAACCGGTACTCATTGAGAACATGATCGAGATCCTTCTGCGATCTGAAATGGCTTTTAAGCATTCCCGCGCTGTCAACAAATGAACGGTCGAAGAACCTGACGGAGCTGTCATCAGAATGCCGGAGAAAGTTTCCGAGATCTTTTTCAAATAACTGCAGTGCAAACTCAAACGGCTCGGGCCTCGGAGGAAGGTTAAGTCTGATTCTTTCGGAGATCAGAGCCCGGGCCTCCTCGGGAACGTACGGAATTCCTTTTGCCTTCATTGACTCAAGCAGTGTCGTCTTGCCGCCACCCGGACCGCCGGTGATCACGAAGAAATTGTCCTTCTTCAATTTCAGTCAGTTATTCATTCATCAATCCAAACCGAGAATCTTCTTCCACCACGGAGCCGAAGATGTTCGCCGTTCTTCTGAACTGTCATTTCTTTCGGCTGCTTTGCTTCTGAACTTCTGAACAACCGCATCTGTAGGAAGCCCAAGCGCGCGCGTTGCATTGTAAGCTATCAGATATTCAGGATGGTTGCGCAACCTACCGAGCAAGTCACTGACCTTTTCATCCCTGAAATCCGGCAGTAAGTATAAGGTGTCTATGAGTTCACTGAGGTGATGGATCTTAGCGGCCTCATCAAGAACAAGCTTTATTACGCTGCGGTCTCCCGATATCAGGAAGATCGAATGTGCAACCGCGATCTTAAAACCCGGACCGCCCCGGGAAAGCAATTCGTAGAGTTTCGGGAGAGATTCCTGTGACCGCAAATGTCCAAGCCCTGCAACAGGCCATGAATCACCCGGCCCGGCGGCCTCACACAGCTCCTTTGCCGCGATCTTCCTTTCGTCTTCGGTAAGTTCGTCAAGCAGGTAAAGCGGAGGGCCGTCCTTTCTCTGCTCCCAGCTGTTTGCATTCAGGAATCCGTTTCTGAAATTCTCAAGCCGGCTGTCCGCGCGCCAGTTCATCAGTATTGGTCCTTATGTACCTGAACTGTTTTTGAAAAGAATGGTCAGAATCCTTGGAATGCCTCTTCGGTTTGCTTCATCAAAATATTCGTTGATCATCACTATGTCAAAGTTGTTGGAAGATGCCGCTGAAGTGAAGTCGGAGATGTTGTGATCATAGCATTCCACAATTCTTGTTCCCTCCCTGCTTTCGAATCTTGCCTTTGTTCCGGTATACTGCTTGAAAGGATGAAGCTCGCCGACGTAAACATATCCTCCCGGAGCTATGAATGTCGCCGCTTTTGCAAATACAGCATCAAGGTCTTCTATATGCTCAAGCACAAGACTGAATGTTATGAGGTCGAACTTCGGCCCTTTGAAAATCCATTCGCCCCTGGCATCAAACAGCATGAACTCTGCATTGCGGGAAATATTCTTCTCCCTTGCCTTCTGAAGCATCTGCTCCGTAAGATCCGCCGCTATGACTCTCTTTGCGATTTCAGTAAGGAATGCCGTATTCTTCCCTGTGCCGCATCCTATCTCGAGGCAGTTCTCAAACCGGAACTGATCCAGTGTATTCCTTAAGGAAACGGCTTCAAGGTCACGCGTACTGTTTTCGTTCGAGTCATAGATTTCGGCCCAAAGCCCGTATGCTTCATTTGGTTTCATGTGATATGCTCTTTTGGTGAGATTGCTTTTTGCAATTTATGAATGCCGTTGCACTTAAACAATTCTTGTCGGCAACAGATGCAAAAGCATTGCGGGAATTTTGCTAAGCAGTTCTATTTCTTCTCTAAGCTGTACATGCCCGTGCCTTCGTTGTGAACCAATGCATAACCGTCACTGAGCTCAAGCGTCCAACCCTCTCCCTCAGCGGAACTCCCCGAAACAGTATGCGGCAGGCTGACGCTGACCGTGCTCCAGTCTTTGCTTATGAGCGCACCTTTTTCAACAGTGAGTATTCCCCAGTTATCTGTCACGCGGATAACCGGATAAACCGTGCCAAGTTCGTCGATCGGCATGATCATTCTGTAATCAAACGACATGTTCATGTTGACAAGAGGCAATTGGAGATGAGGATCATCTGCAAGGATCTTCCTGTATCCGGCAATCTTCTCTGTTATCTCGATCTCACGCGCCGATTCCTCATCAACAATGATTCTTCCGTTATATTCTTCCATTGCCTTCTCAACATGGCGTGCCGGATCTTCAGGGATCCCAAAGCCAAATTCATTCAGAAAAAATCTTCTGAGATATGTGTCAGAATTGATCTTCAGGTTCCAGCCGTCTTTGCGGACACTGAGGAGGTAGCCGTAAACGGGAATGGTCTGATATGAAAACGAGCGGACGAAGGTCTGTTCTTTCACAAACCTGTTGATGCTCTCTGTGAAATGTGAGGCCATCTGCTGATGATCTCTGCCGCTGTGCATTGCGCCCGTAAACTCCGCGAGGCCTTCATTGAGGTCAAGAAGATTTTCCGACGAATCTGCGCCGGGAAAAATTTCGGACCTGTACATTCCGAACAGCAGGGCGTTAGATATGTGTTTGTCCGACTCTTGTGTTGAATTAGCTGTGGCAGCTTTCTTCAGAGCTTCCAGTTCAAGCCGGAGATAAATTCTGCCTTCCTCCCTGTCAAGATGAGAGTTGTCCGGATTATGCGGTGAAAATCCAAGTCTTTTCTGCGCACTGTGAAACAATTCATGCGCGAGAAGGTTCAGTCTGTCATGCCTGTTCTTTGGAAGAGGCATCATCACCATAGCCCAAATCTTTCCCCAAAGTTCAACGGATGTGTTAGCGATGTTCACATTTGAGGGAAGCGTCCCGGTAAATACAGATCCATCATTCGTTAACATGCCTGCTGTATCTCTCTCATTGCAGATTATTTTTCTCGAATCAGGATCAACAAGCATCACCGGCCCGTATATGTCAATGTTCCACAGGCCGGAATTTGCGGATGTGGCTTCCTTCAGTTCTACGAACCATACTGATGCTGAATCCTTACCTGTCCGGTAATCTTTTGAATGTGAAAGTGACGGGGACAGAAATGAAATTGCCGCGAAGATCAGAAACGCGCATGAACTCATTTTCTCAAAGCATTTTATTTTGAAATGAGTTTACGGAGGAAATGTGAAGAAAGTTTTTGACAGGACCTGGAGTTACCGGCCCCCGGCAGACTCAGAGATTGCGCAGCAGATCGAGAACCTTTGACTCGATAAGATCTCTCACTTTTCTGAACTCATCCTTGTTCATATCCCGCGGATCAGGGATGTCCCAGTCAATGCGGTTCTTTGCCGGCACCCACGGACAGTTATCACCGCAACCCATTGTGATGAGGTAATCATACTCTATCTTTGGGATCTCTTCCGTAGATTTGCTCTCGTGCTTTGAGAGGTCATACCCGAGTTCCTTCATGGCGGCTATTGCCTTCGGATTGATCTTACCCGAGGGCTTTGAGCCGGCGCTGTAAGCTTCGATCTCCTCGTAAGTTCCGTGGATCTTTGCAAATGCCTGCGCCATCTGGCTTCGGTTGGAATTCTCAACGCATACAAAAAGCAAACTCTTCATGCCCTTAAATTACTTTTGATTTGAAAATTTCTTTGCCATTCTTTCCGCAAGATCCTCAATATCATCATGCCTGGCAAGCTGTTCTTTCCAGTTCTTTGGAATCGAATCTATTCCGTAAAGCAGTCCGGCCATAGCACCGGTGACTGCGCCTGTAGTGTCCGCATCTTCACCAAGATTAACCGCAGTAAGCACCGCATCGCGAAAGCTTTCCGTTGTAAGCACACACCATACAGATGCTTCGAGAGTGTGAATCACATAGCCGCTTCCGGAAATACTGTCTTCAGGAAGTTTGTAGATATCACTTTTTAGAAGTCTTCCGAACAGATCAATTTCATCCTGCTCGATCGAAACAGACTTCAGAAAATCAGTAACGCCTGACTTGAGATCATTGTAGGCCTCAAACTTGTCCCTGCCTTCAAGCAATTGCCTGAGGAATTCAAGATAATAGAAACATGATATGACGGATCTGATGTGTGCGTGAGTCACAGACGAAACCTCTCTTGCAAGTTCAAACCTTTCCGTTACAGGCTTGTCACAAGTGTAAAACACAAGCGGTGCGATCCGCATCAGCGATCCGTTTCCGTTTGCTCCTTCTTCCCTGCATCCCGAGCTTCTCGGATCTTCGCCCTTTGCAAGCCTTGAGAGCGCGCGGGAAGTGCTGATGCCTATATCAAATGCATCGCCGAGCGGTGTCCAGTAATTTTCGTTGCGCCATTTCAGAAAATGATCCGCGAGCCTGTTAAGATCATATCCTTCCGTAAGAACTTCGGCAAGTATGAATGACAGAGAGCTGTCGTCTGAAAATGTTCCCGGCGGCTGTCCGTAAGTGCCGAAGCCCGTCATTTCCGTAACGGGATTCATTCTGACACTTCTTCTGCTCTTGAATTCAACCGGCACGCCGAGTGCGTCACCGACGGCGGTGCCGAAGAGCACGGCCCGGACCTTACTTAACATGTCACCTGGTTTCATTTGGAAGGATTCAATAGAAAGAGTTGTGCAATTTTTCGTAAAGAGTTCAAAGTTTCAAGTGAGAAGGGAAGTACTGATACGCTCAGTCACGGAAGCGGCTTCAGCAGTTCCGCTGCTTCGCTGAAGCTTCTGAAAGTTTCGTTGCCGGACACATTCTCATCAACCCCTTCTGCTTCCAGAAGCTCCACAGGGCTCTTTCTTAAGCCGGATCCATTTCTTTGCTCTCTGCAAAAACGCATCAGCATGTCCGCCTCCTTCGCTCTTCCGGCCTTTGACAAGACAACAGCCGCCAGTTCAAGGCATCTTACCATGTAGTGCCTGTTGCCAAGTTGCTCCGCTTCCGCATAAGCCTTTTGAATATTCATTATGCCTGCATTGAAATCTTCCCGTCTAACTTCCAGGACGCCGCAGTAGAAGTTTACCATCATCAAACCCATAATGCTTCCCGACTCTCTGAAGATCGCATGTGCTTTTGCAAGCGCTTCCTCTGCCTGAGACAATCTATTTGTGTGAAGGAGTGCAATGCCGTGCAGTGCATGTTCATAAGCCAGCACCCATTCATTTGACACTTCCTTCAGTATCTCAAATGACTTCAGAACATACTTCTCTGCCTCTTCAAACATACATTTGCAGATGCATAAAAAGCCCAGGTTGGTCATAGCCCATCCAGTAAGCTGATAGTCTCCGATCTTCTCAAGTTCATTCAGCGACTGCCTTATAGATGCTTCGCCTGCTTCGAAATTTCCCAGCATATTCTCCATCCACCCCAGGTTGATCCTGAGAAATGCACAGCCCCTGATGTCATTGATCTCCTTCTTGATCTGCAATCCGTCCTCAAAGCATTGCCGGGCCGTCAAATATTCCCCGCGCTGAAAATTCAGCCAGCCCAGGTTGTTCTGCTGTAGTGAGATCATCCGCTTGTCCGTATCACGGCTCATCTCCCCGCTTATCTTTTTCAGAATTACTTCCGCAGTGTTCAGTTCACCAAGGTGAATGTGAACCCAGCTCAGATTCAGGGAAGACGACAGAATTCCTTCCCTGCTTCCAGTCTCTGTAAACAACTCAAGACTCTCTTTGATAAGCGGCAGGGCAAGCCTGAACCGGCTCAGCTCATGCACGATCGTCGCGATGCGGTTAAGAAGTTCGGCTCTGAGAGGCTTGAGACTTTCTTCGTAAGGCATACTTAGGACCGCTTCCATCTCGGAATAGGTCTTCTCTAGATTGCCTCTTATCAGATTATACTTTGATGTTGCCGCTGTAAGCTTCCATGCAGTTTCAGTGTCTTTTCTCACTGTGGCAAGCTCAAGAGCACAGCGGATATTGGCCATATCGTTTTCCAATACGGTAAGCCAGTACCGGATCTCTTCTCCGTTGAGATGCCTGTCAGCTTCTTCCGCAAGCTTAAGATAATAACTGATGTATCCGGTAAGGATCTCTTCCGAAGCATCAGACCCGTTCATGCATTCTCCGGCAAACTCTCTGATGGTTTCAAGCATGTTGAATCGAACTGCGCCGTGCCGGATATCCCTGGTAAGAAGATTCTCCTCGACAAGCTTCTGCAGAAGATCGGCAAATTCGAAGATGTCTTCAAACGCATCATTAAAGAGGCTGAATGCTGCCTCAAGAGTGAAGCCGCCTCTGAATACGGACAACGCCTCAAAAACTTCTCGCTCCGCATCTCCGAGAAGTTCATAGCTCCATGCAATTGTGTCGCGGAGCGTCTGATGCCTTACGGGCCGGTCAACATCGGTGCTCTTCAGCAGTGACAGTCTTTTGTCAAGATGAGTGAGGATCTGTTCGGGTGTGAAGACATTGATCCGCGCACATGCAAGTTCAATTGCAAGCGGCAGGCCGTCAAGCCTTATGCATATTTCCGAAACGGCCCTTGCATTATCATCTGTCACTTTGAATCCTCTCAGGACCCTTCCCGCACATTCTTCAAACATCTTCACCGCCGGAGAACTCAGTACTTCGCCGGCACTCAGAGCATTCCGTGCATCAGGAAGCTGAAGATGAGGCAATGCGTATTCCGACTCGTTTTTAAGCCGCAAAGGTATTCTGCTTGTTACAAGGATCTTCAGCTCGCGGCAATTGCCGAGCAGGTTACCGACAATTCCCGCCGCATCAATCAACTGCTCAAAGTTATCGAGATAAAGAAGCATCATCTTTCCTTTCAGCAATTCAGCCAGCCCTGATTCACTGTCCTTTCCCTTAATCTGGTAACCGAGAGTTTCAGCAATTGTTTGTGTGAGATAGTTCCTGTCTCTCAGAGAACTCAGCATCACTGCGTACACACCGTCCCGGAATTCTTCAGACACCTTCCAGCACACATTCAGCGCAAGCGACGTCTTACCCATCCCGCCCGGACCCGTGATTGAGATCAGCCGTGCCGTGCCGTTCAGGAGAAGTTCTGACACGGCATCAATATCATCATCTCTGCCGTACAGAGTTGCAATGTCTTCAGGGAGATTGTCTTTTCTTTCCGTTTCAGCCTTGAGAGGCGGAAACAGTTCGTGAGTGTTTCCGGCATTGAGCTGATAAATGTTTTGCGGATCAGGAATGTCTTTGAGATGAAACTTTCCGAGGTGCGCGATGATTAAGTTATTGCCGGACCTGTTCTTTGCCAGCCTGCTTGATGTTTCTGAAAGAAGAATCTGTCCGCCGTGTCCGGCTGACATTATGCGTGCGGCCAGATGAATGTCAATGCCTACATAACCGGATGCGGTCAGCACTGCTTCCCCGGTATGAATGCCAATGCGAATCTTCACTTCTGAGTCTCTCACCCACGGATGTTCCGCGACCTTCCGCTTGATGCTTATTGCCGAACTGATAGCATTATCAAGATATTCAAACACAACAAAGAAGCTGTCGCCCGCAGTGTCAGAAACTTCTCCTCCGAACTCTTCGAAAATCTTGCGCAGAAGTCTCTGCTGTTCTACCAGAAGATCTCCGTAATCATCTCCAAGCTTTCGGATAAGGCGTGTTGAGCCCTCAATATCAGTGAAGAGGAATGTAAGCGTCCTTGGACCGGCGATATCTTTATTTGTTTCTTCCAGTTTTTGCCCGATGCTTTATCTAAGTTATGAAGAATGCAGGCAAATTGCTATCATACTATCACAGCGCAATTGTATTGCCGTGAAGATCCGGGCCGTAATAAACAACGTTGATCAAACAGGCATGTTCAATCTTCTGACAGTGTGAACTCTCTCCAGTCTGCAAGCAGTGCGCTCTCAGATATTTGCAGTTTTGACAGGACTTCGCCGATGTTGCTAAGGGGCAGAAGTTCGACGAGCACCTTTCTTCCATAACGGGTATCAATATAATTCACAACAGAACCGGACAATCCGTACTTCAATTTTCCTGACCAGAAGCCGGTGAGTGAATCCGGAATACTGCTTTCTTTTATTGCTGTTCTTACTTCTGCCATTCGCCGGGAGTCGAGCTGTCCGGAAACACAGACCGCAAGCCCTTCGACAAACCAGTCAATGCCGTTTACAGCGCTGAAGTCCGGGCTTGCATTGCGCTGTCCGTGATAAACGTGGACAAGTTCGTGAGCAAAGAGCTTCTTTGTCTTTTCGGAATCATCGTATTTGTGTTCACAAGCTTCCGAGCCCCATTGTTTTGGAGAGAGAATGTCGAGCTTTGAGGCGATGCCGCTTGCAACCATCCAGCATTCTGATCTGAACTCCGGCATGTTCCAGTCATTCTGCCACGCACTGTCAAGCGAGCTTCTGTGCGGATGAACGAAGACCCTGAAGTCTTTCATGAACGGAAGTCCGAAGAATGTTTCAATGCTTTTCATACCGTTGTCTATCATTGCGGAATAATCGCTGACGTTTTCCCTGTCAGTTTCCGTAAAGAAAAATTCATAGCCTTCATGCTTTTCGGAATACCATTTTGCGTCGGCGGGAAGCGGACAGAGAAAGATGCAGGCAATCAAATTGAAAAGAAGAATTGAGCGAAGCGGTATCATAAGATTTTATTCGTTGTGACTTTTGACAGCGGCAAAAGGTTTCACCGTTTCACATAATGAACTCTTCGAAGTCTCCGGCAGATACAATCCTGAATACTGCTTCAGGATATTCTTTCCTGAATACTGAAGGAATTTTGGCACGGCCGGTCAAACTCCACTTGATTTCAAACGCAGAAAGAGTTCCGGAATATTCTTCGACGTAATCAATCTCCTGCTGCTGCTGAGTTCTCCAAAAGAAGGTACCATAGTGCTTGCCCTCGTACGACAGTTTCTTCATACGTTCACTTATCAGAAAATTTTCCAGCAGTGCACCTTTGTCAGTTCGGGAGTTTACAGGATTGAAATTTCTGATAAGAGCATTTCGTATTCCGTTGTCGGTAAAATAGATTTTCTTACCCTTTTTGATTTCATTTCTCGCATTGCGGCTGAAAGAACCAAGCTTGAATATGATAAATGACTTCTCAAGCAGGTCAATATACTTTTCAACTGTCTCGTTATCTGCTCCTACTGTAACTCCCAGTTCTTTGTATGAAACCTCACTTCCAATCTGGAGGGCGAGTGACCGGAGCAGTTTATTGACAACCGCCGGTTTCTTGATCAGATCCATGCTCAGAATGTCTTTGTAAAGCAGGCTGTCTGCAATTAGCTGTAATCGTTCGGTCTCGTCTCCGGGATTGTTCACAATTTCCGGATAATACCCGTAAATGAGCCGATGCTCGAACATTCGGCGTTCTTCAAGCAGGCTTGTGTGTTCAACCATTTCCCGGAAGGAGAGCGGAAAGAGTTCAAAAACAAATTTTCTTCCTGTCAGGGGTTCGGAGATCTTGTCTGCAAGCTCAAGCGAAGAAGAACCGGAAGCAATAACCTGAATGTCAGTGTGATTGTCTGTGAACAACTTAAGAGTCAGCCCGATGTTTTCCACTCTCTGCGCTTCATCAATTACAACGATATTCTTCTTTCCGGCAAGTGTCCTGAGCTTTGCAGAGTTTGCTTCGCTCAGGACTTGCCTTACATCCGGTTCGTCGCAGTTGAGCCATATCACCCGGTCCTCATAGGGGTTGAGAATCTGTTTTATGAGAGTGGTCTTTCCAACCTGCCGGGCTCCGTAAATGATCAGCACTTTGCCTCCGAACAGACGCTTGCTGATACGCGATTCCAGAATTCTTTTAATCATTGCTCAAAATTAAGCTTTTATCATTCAAATCGCAAATTATTATAAGTTTTTGCGATTGTAACCGCACAATATTATAAGATTCTGCGATTGTAATCGCAAATTATTGTAAGTTTTTGCGATTTGGACAAGCTGACTCAGTAGAAATGTCATGTGAGAGGGGGCGGACTTTGCGGGAAGATAATTCACGCAGTGCTGATGAAAGTAAAACCCGGTCAGGGTGATTATGAATGAGGGAAAAAACCGCATTGAAGGCAAGAGTGATGAATGTAAATAGTATTCAGATCAACAGCGCTCTATTGCCGGGCGTTTGATCTCAGATCTTTCATCCGTCCGAACTCCCGAAGCCACAGTTTCAATTAGTAAAAAGTTTGAATATTTTTGTACCGGATATCATCCGGCAAAACCGGATGATATATCGGTGAGAGAAGATCAGTGATGATATGGCGGGATGATAAACAGGGAAATAACTGAAATCCGGCAGTCAGGCGAATCAACAATCCATAGCAACAGGCAACACAACAGTCACAGAACGATCAGCAATCATAATGGAGTCCGGAAACCATTTAAAAAACGGGGCGAATCCGAAAAGCCATAAGAGTAGGAAATTAAGAGGGGAGAAATATGAACTGGTATTTGAAAGTACTGAAGAACTACACCAACTTCAGCGGAAGAGCAAGAAGAAAAGAGTATTGGATGTTCACACTTTTCAACGTGATCTTTGCAGTCGCGGCCGTGCTTCTTGACAATCTTCTCGGCCTTGCATTTGAAGGCATCGGCTATGGCCCTATCTACGGGCTTTACTTATTGGCCACCTTCATCCCGGGCATAGCTGTAAGCGTGAGGCGGCTTCACGACGTGGACAAAAGCGGGTGGATGATTCTGATCGGACTTATTCCTTTGATAGGCGCTATCTGGCTGTTGGTCCTGTTTGCTACAGAAGGCACTCCGGGTGACAATCAATACGGGCCAAATCCAAAAGCTGTGACAGAGGGATAACTCTGCATACTTTTAGATAGGCAGGCAGTTTCATTCTGACAATCCGGAGCAATCAACACCAAATACAAAATTACTCCATGATAAACTAAGGGGAGCAGACGTTGCAGATGATATGATCTGCACTTATGTGCATGTATAAATTAATGCACGCAAAACGGATGTGTCTGTTTCAGCGTCTTGCCGCTTTGAAGGCATAAGACGGATGCAGTGTTTTGCTGTTCAGAATGAACTGCGGCCCAAACAGCTATGCTTCTAGCAACTTTCCAATATCAAACTTCTTCATCTTCAGAAATGCTTCAGTGACTCTCCCGGCTCTTTCCGGATCGTTCATGAGTTCGGCGAGAACTTCCGGTACAACCTGCCACGACACGCCGAACCTGTCCTTCAGCCATCCGCACATGCTTTCCTCGCCGCCGTCTGTGAGCTTGTTCCAGTAGTAGTCGATCTCCTGCTGATCCCGGCATGTTATCACAAGCGAGTATGCTTCGTTGAATGCAAAATTATGCTCCCCCGGGCCGTCCATTGCCATGAAGACCTTTCCGCTGAGCTTAAACTGTGCATGCATTACCTTTCCCGCGGTTGAAGGATCCTCCTTGGGATAAAAAGCAATGCCCTCTGTCTCTGATCCGGGGAAGACCGAAGTATAGAAGTTAACAGCGCTCTCCGCCTGTCCGAACCGTGCATCTGTAAAAAGCATACAAGGCGTTATCTTCGAATTTACATCACTGAACTTTCCCTTGTATATCTGCCAGGTCAGCCCGTACTTGTCCGCGATCCATCCGTACTTTTCGCTCCATTCATACTTGTCGAGCGGCATCATCACATTGCCGCCGTCCGTCAGCAATCTTTCCCAAAGAGCAATTATCTCGTTGTCATCTTCGCAGGTTACAAACATAGAAATGGCAGGAGTGAACCTGAACACAGGGCCGCCGTTAAGCGCGAGAAATTCCTGACCGCCGATGGAAAATTCAGTTACAAGTTTATTGGAAGACTTTACGGCTGAGTTGCCGAACAGCGAACAGTAAAATTCCGCAGCTTCGGCGGCCTGATTATCGTACCAGAGGCACGGTTTTATCTTCTCCATATTATTTGCCGGTTGATGAACTGATCTTTTGGATATTAATATTATCGCCTGTCGCTGATCTCAATGTCAATGCAGGCGCGATTCAGAAACTACAATTCCGTCTTCATCGCAATAGATGAATTGTCCCGGCGTAAATGTAATTCCCGCAAACACGATACTGACCCCGGTTTCACCTTCATTCTTCTTTCCGCTTTTGACCGGATACGTATCCAGAGCTTTAACGCCGATCGCAATCTTTGATACGGCCGCACTGTCTCTGATACAGCCGTTGATGACAACACCGTTCCAGTTATTATCAAGGGCCAGTTGCGCGAGGTTGTCGCCCAATAGCGCACATTTCACAGATGCGCCTCCGTCAACGACCAGCACTTTTCCTGTGCCGTCGGTTTCGAGCATGCTTTTTACAAGAGGATTATTTTCAAAGCACTTTACGGTGCATATCTCTCCGAAAAAGGATTTGCGTCCGCCGTAGTTCTTGAAACCTGCCGGCTGTGCAACCCCAATCGAATGGGAATAATTGTCGCACAGATCGGCGGTTGAAATCTCAGTCTTCAACAACTGCACTCCTTCCAACTTATGTATAAAAATATTCTGACCATTTGACAGGTCAGCAATTGCAATATACCCATTTTAATTTTCAGCGAACCGAGAAAATTCAAAACATCATTGGCTTCGCTTTCGCAAATGCAATATCAGTTTAATAAGAGCGCTTAGCCACGAATGCACGAATCTCAATTTGAAAGTGGCGAGTCCCGCAA
>CAZTQR010000054.1:0-22145 GCA_964615795.1 uncultured Ignavibacteriaceae bacterium | reverse complement strand
TTTCTATGTTAACTCTCAAAGTTAACATTTTATGAGGGGACATATGTCACTATTTCACCAATACCATTCGCTTTACAGCCACCTGTTTTCCGTCAGCAATGAGAGTGTAGAAATAAACTCCGCCTGAAAGATTAACCGCATTGAATTCAATCTCATGACTTCCCGCACTCTGATTCACATTCACGAGTGAAGTGATGAACTTGCCGGTGATATCATATACTTTCAATTCTATGTGGCTTGCGGACTGTATTTTGTAATTGATCTTTGTGGACGGATTGAACGGATTCGGATAGTTCTGATCAAGTACAAAAAGATCAGCCTGCGTATTCTGATCTGCAACAGCAGTTGGATTGCTTCCTACTGTAAGAACGGCAACACCTCTGCTTGCACAACTTATCCAAAGTTCATACCCGCCCTGTACATTCCTTACTTCAAGATCATATATCTGGGCATGAGGCAATCCTCCGGTTTGCTGTTGCGGAAGAATTCCAAAGTCTGTTCCGTCAAACCAGCACAATCCATGGACAGATGTCGTACTGCTTCCAAAATTTGCAAACCAGAGTCTTCCGTCGGGAGTAACGGCAAGCGGAGAAACATTTTCACCCGGTATTTGTGAATTTGCAGGAGAGTAAAACTGATAAGCCCCGTTGCCTGAATTTACTTTTGCGAGCCCCTGATTTGTTCCGACCCAGGCAAAGCCGTCTGCGAGTGGTACAACGGTTGTCAGATAGTCGCTTTGCGGATCAAGCTCGGAAAAATCGTCAGTAACTTTTGAGAAGTTGTAAGTACCGTCAGTCCTCAATACCTGATATCCTGAACATGCCCAGACAGTTCCCGGCCTTGACGGATCCTTTTTGATGTTCGCACCCCATCCAAGAAAAGGAACCGAGGTCCATGTGTTGTTTGAGTAGTACTTAAGATTAAAATATTCACCAAGACTCCATATCCTGTTTTGAGAATCTTCAACTACACCTTCCGAACGATCATTGGGATAATTCAGGGAATTGTATGAACTGCCGTCCCAGGCATGCAGATAGTTGAACATCGGATTGACGATCACGTTTCCGTTTGACGGACGGCAGAAAATGACCTCCGTATTATCTGTCGGAAAAGGGAAATGATAACCCAGGCCGTAGTTTGCATTGTTAAAGCCCGTCCACCTTGTACCGTCGAATTTCTGAAATCCGCCGACACCTGTTCCTGCATTGCCTGTCATCCAGACCAATCCTTCGCTGTCAATGCTTATGTCTTCGACCCAATAATCAACCTGAGATGAGTTTGTGATCCTGTGCCTCTGCCACACACCGGTTTGAGCATTCCGCTTTGCTGCGCCGCCAATTCCTGTAGCCCAGACATTTCCGGCGGCATCAATATCCAGTCCGTAAGAGAACCCTCCCTCTCTCCAGACTCCCAGGTCCAGCCATGCAGATCCGGAGAATTGCCATACTCTGCTGTTGCCGTCAGTTAACAGCGCTTTGCCATTGCCATATGCCTTGAAGGACCAGATGTCATTTATCAGAGACTGAACAGGAGGTTGTGCCGGAGATATCCAGTTGCCCGATTGAGTCCTGTAATCAAGGCTGTAAATGCCCGGGTTTGCTGACACTCTTACTGCCCACAGATTTTCAGCATCATCCGAACAATCACTTCCCGGCAGCATAACAACTTCTCCCGGATTGCCGGCGCCGGGCAGGAGAGTGAAGAGCTGTGTCTCGCTGTTGAATGTGATAACTCCCCCGCTTGCCTTAATCCATATAACATAACCGCCGGAAGTATTTCTCTGTATCGAAACATACTCGCAGTAAGGAACAAGAGGCGGCCAGTTGTTGGCAGTTGACCCGTAACCCCAATAGCGCCATTGATTTGTTGACGGATTATAGTGGATCAATCCGCCGTTTCCCCAGGTAACAGAAATTATCGCGGCCCATATTGAACCATCGGGAGCAATTGCAATGTCCCTTGTTCTTCCTCCGGGATGAATGGAATTGCCTGCTCCCCAGAACTGCAGGGAACTTCCTCCGGCCGCAGGATCAAATTTCAGCAGTCCACGCCAGGTTGCCATCCAAAGTTTTCCGCCTGCATCTTCTGTGATGTCACTTATCCGCGATGCGCCCACATCATTGATGCTTCCGATCACAGGGTAATCAACATTGGAGTAGTTTATCCATTTGTTTTCACTTTGAATGAATTTTGCAAACCCTCCTTCTTCAAAGCCCGGATTATACCCCGCTAAGTAAGGATTGCCGTCGTGGTCAATCCATACAGCTTCAACATAATCTCCCTGTATTCCCGTATTGCCTGTTGTATAGTACCGCCATAAATATTCGGGAGCGCTTGTCCCGTCATGTTTCCGGCCATTTGCAGAAGCTAAGTTTTCGTTAAGATTCAAATTAACAGGTTGCTTTGAATATGCTGTTATGCTTACGGTGAAGATCAGGAAGAGGACCAATCGGATCCGTTTTGAATTCGTCATAATGCGTTGAATAAAATTCGCAGGTAGTTGTTTGCCAAAAATACTTTGCCTGATCGAAAGACTATAACCATAATTTTGTGACAAGTAGCATTCAGGAATTCCGGACTATTGGGTATTAAAAACACTGCACAAGACGGTCGCAACATTCACAATATTGAGCAGTTCTTTTGCCGACATGAAGATCTGCGAAGAGATTGCATTCTTTTACCGGCACCATTCAGCAGGGGATTTGCGAAGCAATTGTTTATCCGTCTGCGGCAGATCTAAATGAACTCTGCTAAATAAGCAATCAAAGGTTTGCCGGACCATCATTCAAAGCCCGGTTACAAGTGTGATAATAGGGCAAAGTCCGAATCAGAATCCCTCACATATTCGGCCCGGAAAAGTTGAGAAACGATCAACATACCGGGCCGGGCGAACAAGCATTAATTTTGCCGTATCAACTGCGGAGATTCTTATTGCGCATTATAAATGAACGCATCTTCCGGGATTCCAGCACAATTGTGCAATTCCCCCTTTATCCTGCAAGATCCCAAAGAGTCTTGAGAAAGAACATTCAACTGAAAATTTTCTGTTAGCTTGTATCAGTGATCCCTGCCGGCTATCATAAGTTCCCTTCTGCTTCATTTCACAAGAGTCATCTTCTTCACTGTACTGAAATCAAACGATTGCACTCTGTATATATACACTCCGCTTGAAAGAGCGCTGCCTTCAAAATCCGTATTGTAATATCCTGCGGTAAGGTACTCATTTACGAGAGTTTGCACTTCTCTTCCGGCCATGTCATACACAACCACTTTCACTAATCCGCTCCTGGGTAGGGCAAAGTCAATCCTTGTATTCGGATTGAACGGATTAGGATAGTTCTGTGAGACCGAATAGTCTGCAGGGATTTCAACAGACGTCTGACTTACGGATGTTAATCCAACCGTAATGTTTGAGTCAATGCTGAATATATTGTTGATAACAACATCCGGCGGTACCGGCCAAGTCCATCCTACGGAGGATACGTTTGCCTGCGGAGTCACAACTCCGTTTGTATTTCCCCTTACTACAAACCTGTACTCCTTATAGGAGTTAGTGTTTATCGAATCGATCGCGATTGTTGCGGGAGACAGTAGCGTCAGCCTGTCGCCGAGAGATGCAACATTGATTGAAACACTGCCGCCCTTGAGCTTTACCTGCGAGCTGTTGTTTGTCACTCTTGCTTTCAGCGTGTCGATCTGCCCGACCGGAATCGAGTATCTCGTTGATGAAAGCCGGTATGTTGGCTGCCTGACATGATCGCCTCTCAGGTACTGCACATTGGATAAGTTCAGGGCAACTCCGGTGTTGGAGTAAGTGTACAGAATGAGATAGCTCCAGTAGGCAATCTGCAACGGAAGCGATACGTTCACGGAACCGACTTCGGAATCACCCTGGCCTGTAAGGATCTTGAAATTGCTTGCTCCGAGGCTCCCTCCGTCATAGAATAGTGCTCTGTAAGTGTTGCCAAGCGCATAGTAGTAAACGTAATTATTCACTTTCACTTCGGAAAAATTTGGTGATGACAATGTGAAATCAGGTGTTGTCTGATGAGGCACAATTCCAAGTCCTAAAGGTCCGGCTGTTACGGAAAAATCGAACGTGAAGCTCCAGTTATGCCCGTTTGCTCCTGCAACCTGATAGATGCCGTTATTGAACCGGTCGTTGGTATTCGAAAGGTAAACCCTGTTTGCGAAAGGAACCGCATTGGAATAAGTGTTGGCAATTGTACCTCCTGTACCAAAATAGACGCAAGGATCGGTTGGCGGAGCAAGCGGGTCAATGTCCCGCCTCTCAACGGTTATTTGTGTCGTTTCGAAATTGAAAAAAGCATCGTTGGTCGCCGCTGTGATGTAAGGGGGTACAATGGCGGTCGCCCTGACATAGTTGTAGTGCCTTACACTGCCGAGTGTACCATCCACCCAGTAATTGTATGTAATGCTCGAGGTTCTCTGATTTGTAACTACTGACGCAGAGTTCGGAGAATTGTTGTCGAGTCCGGGATCATTCTCAATGATGGTGACAGGCCTGATGCCGGCTACAAATCCAACAAGCTCTGTATCAAACAAAACACTACAGTTCCCGCCGAATACTGCTACGGATGTGATTTGTCTTGTGCCGAATCTATTCTTTACCTCCCATTCCATAACGGCAAATCTTGCTCCTGCTCCTCTGAACCCGGATACTTTTTCCTCTATAGAACTCTTCAGGAATTCTGAATCATCATCCTTTCTGAGATCCCTGATAAATGAATTCAAAGCCGAGGCAGATGTTTCATTCCATTCAATAAGGCGCGAACACTTAAGCATGTTGACGGAAGTTCCGGGGCACATGAAGTCGAGCCCACTTTGAGCCTTGTTCCTGAAATCCAAAAGATCCAACTCTGCATTCCCGATTGCTGCCGCTGACTTGACAGAATTGAACAGTGTCAAAAACTCAATTGATTCACTTACTGATTTCTTGACAAATCGCTCAGGATCCCCATGTGCTGACGCATTCATTGCGTATGCGATTACAAAGATTGAGATAAGTCTTAACATTTTACCCTCCATTGTTTTAAAAGTTGAGCAAAGCTATGTAATGCTCTGAGGCCCCGCAAAGAAAATTATCCCTTTTTGTAACGGCACAGAGTCCAGGAATACTTGCAAAAACAGCCGGAAATGCACAAAGGCCTCACAATTTTTGACTTTTTTGTAACTATCGTGTTCGGTATTCAAGGTCCATGAAATATAGCGATACAAAACTGATCGTATTTCTTCAGACTTTTTCCGAGAATGAAATTGCGGAATTTGAAAAATTCATTTCATCGTCATACTTCAAAAAGGGAAGGGACCTTGTACCTCTTCTAAGGGCGATCATAAAATTCTATCCGGACCTCTCACAGAAGGGTTTGAATGAAGAATCCATATATAAGGAGATCTATCCGGACACGAAATTCGGCGACCGGAAGTCAAAGGACATTCTAAAGACTCTCTCTTCCTCCCTTCTAAAAATGGCCGAAGAATTTATGATGCTCGCTAATCTGAACAGAAACAGGACTCTTAAAAACAGACTGCTGCTTGATGAACTGCTTGACAGAGGTCTGACAAAGTATTTTCCACAGTACCGGCAAAAGGCCGATGCAGAACTGAACTCACCGGGTGAATCTTCCGTGCAGGCATTGCTCGAGAATTACTTTCTGCAGAGTGCAGACACAAGATTTCACATTATGTCGCTTGATCACGCGCGATACAGAGAGCATGTTTTCAAGTCGGGCGACTACCTATCCGCGCATTATTTAGTGAACCTTCTGAGAATCCTCAAGCTCAGGCAAATTGCAGAAGCTTATCAGCAAGTTCCTTTTGAAGAGAGAGTTCCGGACAAAATATTTGGCCGGCTAAACCTTGAAGAGATAGTTGAGTTTTACCGGGGCTCCGAGTTTGAGGTCTTCGTAAGTTTTCATTATTACACTTATATGAGTATAAAGAACAACTGTGATGAAGGCTATTTTCTCAAAGCTAAGAAAATATTTCTCGCCAACAGAAGCAGACTCAGCAACTATGAAAAGATGTATTTCTATTCGGACCTTCTGAACATACTCAATATAGGATACATGCCCGGTAAGAATTCCGAGAACAGAAAGGAAACTTTCAATCTGCAGAAGCTGTGTGTAGAGGACAAAGCCTACAAACTCGACAGAGAGAAATACATGCATCCTGACTTCTTCAGGAACATCATTATTAATGCGCTCTATGCAAAGGAATTTGATGAGGCGATCGGTTTTGTTGACAAATACATTTCGGAGCTTGAGCCCAATTTCAGGGTGAATATGAGGCACTATTCAAAAGCTCTTATTGCATTTGCAAGGTCGGAATTCGAAGATGCCCTTGTAAACATCTCCAAAGTTAAGTATGATCTGGTTGACTTCAAGATTGACGTGAAGATCCTCTCGATGAAAATATTTTATGAACTCCGTATGACCGAACAAGCATATTCCATTGTTGATACCTTCAGGCATTATCTGAGATCATGCAAAGACCTGACTCCGGAACTAAAGGCGACATACATGAACTTTATCGGGTATTATTTAAAACTGATCCATGCATGCCTCGGCAAGAACAAGTATGAGACCCTTATAGCGAAGAAAGAAGTGCTTCAGGAACCGTTGATTGCACAAAAGCCATGGCTCTTGGCCAAGTTCTCAGAGTTATAAACAGCCGATACAACTTTCAATTTCAGGAATCAATCCGACAGAATTCACACAGGCAGGCGGTTGATTACGGAACGCATTGCAACCTGCTTCACAAAGCAGGCGCCCGGGATTTCGGAAACTAAAGCGATGTGGGCGGATCATTTCATTGAGCAGAATATAGCTGAATGGATTGAAGATTGCCGGGGAAGTCTAGCAGAGCTGAAATCATATTGCCGCAAGACTTTTTCTAACAGCGACGGGAATTCCGGATCGTTCCATGCCGAATATCCGTGTGATGTTTTCAGATACCGGGCAGGTTATTTTGTAGGACCGGAAATTGTAAAGTTGCGGTCAGATAAGCAGAGGCCAGAGCATGACATACTGCAATTGCCGTAAAGTGATCTTGAGCAGTCAGCGCTTGGGTATATGTCATAATGAATCATTCCTTCTGTCCGACCGATCACAGTTCAAAATGCATGAAGTCCTTTGAATCCCTCCAGCTTCCTCCCCATTTTAGCCCTGATCGGATCAATTCATTAACTAATGCAACATCAAGATTGAAGAATCCTTTGGAGGAATATAGATCTAGACTTGATCTCTTACCATTGATAGCGGAAATGATTGTCGGATCTCTTTGCTGACTTATCCAGGACTCATTGAAAGCTCTGCGGAAGTGATTGCTGGCCGCTGCCAAAGTAACTGGGTCAGACGTGGCCAGCAGTCCATTTGGTAGTACGCTTCTGCATACAGTATCAATAATTAGAAACTCCCTGTTATCCTTTATATGAGGATTATTGCCAGGATTTATATCTATTGCTTTTCCCAAAGCATGATTCGACAACATATTTATATTATCGTTGAATGTACGAGGCACAAATGACCATGTACCATTCTCCAGTGAATAATTCTTGCCCAAAGAGATAAGATTTCTTGCAGTTGCATCCAAAGCTGTTCTTAAGTCTTTGTGTCCGGGCGTTCTTCTGCTGAAAAAAGTTATATTCACAATACTGCTCGCAATGTAAACCGCAAGATTGGAAATACCCTTGACTGCATAAAGTCTTTTCAGATTGAGATAGGAGGTTCGTGGATTTCCATCAAAACTCCCAAAGTGCATCCTGACTGAGTTGCTTGAATTGTTCCAATCCTGAATGCATCCGGAAATATAAAGTGCAGGATTGGATACACCCCAACCGGTTACAACAGCCCTAATATCTCTGTAAGCCTGAATAGATGCATATCTCGATCTTAAGATGGGATCTCTCGTATATTCGTCTTCTGAAATTTCGTCCTGAATAAAATCCTCTGTCTCAAAATGATCCTCATAGAAATGCTGTGTTACAATTTCCTTCATTTCAATATTGGCCGACTCACTTTCTGGCTTTGCCAAGGGATAAGGTTGGTTCAGCCGGATTTGAATATGCAAGTGATTGTCGTTATCGGGAAATAGAAATCCTAATTGGGGTATAATTTTTTTCAACTCTAAATTCTTAATCAGATCGGGGCTTACCGATCTAAATTTTTCGATGTTCACTCTTCCGAAAAATTCGCCCTGCAATGGAAGTCCAATACCTAAGTTTGATCTCAATCCGGGATCTAGACTCAGCAAATAATTGAAAATGTTAATCACCATTCTTACGGCACCCGGTAAGTCAAAACTGCCGCCCTTGAAATTTATGTCAATACATCTCCCTTCACAATGTCCCACACATTTACCCGAATTGTTCCTGCCCCTTATAAAACTTCCGATAATAATATCATTGAAATTCATTCTCTTAGCCATTGCTGATATATGGCTAATCAACGGGAGAATCTGAATGATCTGCTTTCCGGGATCAACTTCCAGCACCTTGTTTCCGTTGACAATGCTCTGCAATTGCTCCTTTGATCCAAAGGCACTTCCCACAAACCCTGAATTCATTGCATCCAGTACAATCTCAGCGTGTCTCTTGTTGAAATCAAATGTTGAAACAGCAAATGAGCCGCTTTCAAGTTCATTGTAAATTTCATCTGTTGGTCCTGGCAGAAGTTTATCGTCGTTAATTTGGGCACGGTCTGACTCATAAAATATTTCTTCGCTGACTTGTGCAACATCGGGATTTCGTCCAGGGTCTCCGAAATCTGTGTACAGGTCCTCGGATTCCTCAATGTAGTTGTTCATTTCCGTATCTGTTAGAAACGGAGATTGCGATTCCAACTGAAAAAAGTCTTCATTATTCACAATTCACTGCTGTAGTTTAAGATGATTACCGGAATATTCAGATGATTTGGTCACTGATCACACTTTAGCTGTTTGCTGTCTGCCGTTTGTACTCCTCGAAGATATGCTAACAACTCCCCTTATGTTTGATTCGGGATTTTTAATCCTGTGGCCGGTGGCCTTTTCCCAGTTATTAATTAATGTCAGTAAGTCAGTCATTAAGGCTACTATCTCAAAGTCAGAACTGCCCGAACTCAGCAAGCTTCTCAATAGCTCCTGTGCGCTGACCTCATCATCAAACACTCCGCCCAATTCGATGGTCGTCAAGACTGAAGATGCCGCTCCGGCCATTTCAAACAATGTCTGGCATTTGCTGTGAGCTTTTATGCCAACCTTTGCTCCAATCTTCAATAATCTCTCACCAATACTGCTTGATTGACAATTGAGGAACTGAACCATTGGAGAATCGTAAGAAATAACAAACGTAAGCCAAGAACAAATCAGAACTGAAGAGAATTCTTCGCGGGATAAGTTCTGGTCATGATATACAGTTGTAGAACGTGCGGACAACCCTCTTCTGGCAATCAGCATCTCCTGGATTTCGGTTGCCAGATCAACTATGATATTTGTGTCTGTTGTGTTTGGTCCGGAAGTGTTACTTGCATTTATGTATCCCTGCCATATTTCCGTTAGGAACTTCTCAAACAGGACGATGAATTGCTGATTTGAGGTTATTGCCTTATGGTATGATAGCTGTGCAGGCCCAGAGGTCGAATCTCCAAAAGCGAGATCCATTCCGAACATTCTCCAATAGGCATTGCGTCTCGAAGCATCATTGCTGGGCCTTATCAGACTTCTGATGTTGGTTGCCCTTGGCAGGTCAATTTTGTAGAATAGCTGCTCAGTGTTGATTATCCATCTGAAAGATTCATCATCATCGGCAATTCCGAGTGTCTCATCCTGCATGTACAAATCTAACATTTTCTCAAAGATCTGGATGATCCTGGTATTTTCAATCAGATATGCATAGATCAGGTGGTAAGTACTGCCCTCAGAAAACGATGTGTATATTTCGTTATTTGCTATAGCATTTGCATCAGAAAATACACCGCCGCTTGTATAGTAAACTCTGTCTCTTATGTCAAACCAATGGCGGCTAATTGCCTTTTCAACTACCGCAACATCAGGCAATGAGCACAAAGCCATTTTGTGATCAGTATCATATGAGTGTCGCCCTGTGCTCTCTACAGAAAGTGTACCTTCATTTGGATTTTCAGCGTTCAAAAGAAAATCACTCGTGATCTTGTTATCTGCATCAATTGTGCGGGGATTCAGTGCGCTATCGCTGGGTCGAAGAGGGCTGTGATGTAACGCATAAATGATATTGTCGAGTATGTCCATGTCTTTATGTTGGTTTGATGTTTAAAAGCAAGATTCAAATTTCTTGTTCGGGAGTGACGCTGCTAAGTGACTGACCCGTTATTTTACCGGCCGTATTTGAACTATGCCCTGCCTGACAAATAGCAGATTCGATTTGGTTTTCGATCCGGAGGGGCTCTCTGCACTCTCCTCCCGGCAGTTGAGCATTTTCAGAAGGCGTTGCCTTATGCTCATCATTTTTGCATCCACTTCCATGAAGGTTCCTATTGCCATTATCCTCTTCACGGAATCCTCCATGCAATGCAATCCATTTCTGATTTCGGTCTTGAACATTGCAAGTCGCTCATATTCATCGTAAAGTGTTAACCACTCCTTTGTTACTTTGTCTGCATTTTCCTTCCTGCATTTTTGCAGATATGTATCTTTATCTGCAATGGTAGACTGTTCATTGTAGTCTTGCAGAGAATCCGGGTCATTGCTTGGACTAATCTTTTCCCTGTGTGCCATTTGTTTTTTCAGTTTAGGTTTCTCTTCAGTTCAGTTCAATTGCAAAGCCAAGTTCTCTCATGAAATCCTGTTGAAGCTGATAATATGGTTCAAGTGCTCCTTCTCCCCTGCCGATCTTATAGCTGAGAAGGGCGAGAATACGCAAAGATTCTTTCCATATCCAGGCATGAGACTTATACAAGGCAGGACCGGCAAGATATTCAAGTTTCTCAAGTGAGCGCGGGCTGACATTCCGTGGATCAATGAGATCAGTCAATGACCTGCCGCCAAAACAACTGCATTTGTCATTGAGTATTATTCTTGTGGCATCGGGTATGGCGGCAACACATTCTTCTGTCAGGATCTTTGATGAACCTGCAAGCTCAATGTCATATTCTGATGTGAATGAATTCTTCAGATCGTCCCAGGGACCAGTGCCGTAACATTGTTTGCACATTTCTAAACAAAGCAGAACCCGGACATAGCTGATGGGATGCGGATCATTTCTCCTGAACGAAAATACAGTATAATGATCACCCGACACTACATCATTTAACGCTGCTACCGAACCAAAACCGGTATGTGCAAAACTAAATGCATCGGCAGTAATTTCACTTGCCCATGAGGAATAGGCCTCTCTCACATTAACGCCATAACGGCTTAACCCTGTGTGAAGTGATCTTGAGAGCTCTTCGGTCCAGCCAAGAATGTGCGCAATCTGATGACCGGTTTCATGAATAATTGCAGTAGGCCTGAACAGGTTATGGTAGGTGATCTTGATCGCAGCTACCTCACTAATACTGCCATCCCAAAGCCTCAAACCCGCTTTAAGTATTGAAGCTCCGAGACCTTTGTCAAGATATGTAAGAACTAATGGCGTACTCAATCCCAGGGGATCAAGTATTGATTTCATGCTCCTGATGCAAAAAATGTCGCACGCACGTAGCAAGGAAGCAACGTTAGTATTAACTCTTGAATTTACTGCCACAGTGTAGAAGTTTATGGTCTCTTCAGCCCTTACATATTGATTGCGAAGTCTCAGTACTTGTGATTTCATTTTCTTAATCTTGCCTTCATCAGGATTACTGTCAATCTCAATGTCGGCTTCCCTGGAAAGGTCAACCAAAGTACTTATTGTTCTGTCGAACGTCTGTTTCAGGCTTGATCGTATTGACTCATCAACTCCTGACCACGAAGATACGGAAAGTACATTGCTCAGATTCTTTAACCTCATTGATGCAACCCTCCAATGCGTTAACTGTCTACGCAGCGAGGCGCTTTCTGTGCCATATGTGAACGTACTGCTATTCAAAGGTCTTTCCTCCTTCAATAAGAATTTCCGGCAGATTCGGAATTGGCAGTGTCATAGTTGCCAATGAGGTTAAGTGACCAACAGACAAACTCCTGTTCATTAATCCAAGCCATGCACTTATTGGTGCAAGTCCGGCCACATTGTGATATACTACTTTAACTGTGACTCCATCGAGAGGAAGTTGCTGTTTCGCAATGAACTGATCCTTCTTGAGTTTGAAGAAATTCGTAATTGACTCCATTGCCAATGTGCCGAGTTTTTCAACAAGCCCTTCAAGCAACTTCATGCCCGCAGCTTTTGCCGCCGAACTAAGAAAGACCGGAATGAAAGATTCGTTCAAGTCTTCGTATTCATATACATAGTTTGCGAATGAGCCTTCTTTCAGAATCTTAACTTTTGACCCGATCTCAAAGATCATAACTCTTCTCAAAGCATCCGTAAAGGAGATCCTGAACAAGTTTAATGCTTCGATCCAGCTACTGTTTGCGAGCTGTTCTGAGAGCTTTATTGAGTCATTTTCGCTTATGAAATAGTTGAGCTTTATCTTTGCATTAATCAAATCAAGAACAACCTGAAGATCGTTGGAATTTGGAACTGCGGGGACGGGATTCTCAGATTCCGTTGTTTCGTTCGATCGTCCGACTCTGTCAGCCGAATACCTTGGAATCACCTTTAAATTCGCACCGGGAATCTCCAAATAGTAGAATCTCTGACCGACAGCAGTTTTGTATCGTGAAGTCGTATATTGTGTGCCAAAATTCCTTCCTAGCCCCGGCCTTTGAAAGAGCAAACTGGCCGCACGCACGGAAAGAGGATGAAGTTGCCTGTAACCAAATGACCCCTTAAGGCCGGGAGCATTATCATACTGGCTTATCTGACTCAATCGGGTACCTGTTATGCCTTCATACAAATGCACCCTTGCCTGAATATCTTTATCGGTATCAAGCCCTAGCTTGTCCCTCAGGAACTGTGAAAGCTTCAATCCCCGAAATGTCTGGATGTTATCGGAAATTTCTTTTGTGATCGTTACAGGAAAAACGTGTGTAAACTTCTTGTACAGATGTATCCTCGCTCCTCTTGGCTTTGGTATCCATGCACCTTCTGCGGAAGTAACCCTCGAACTTGGACGCAAAGAAGAGGCGGGGAAATTATCGGCCGCGGCTCTCTCAAAAGCCATAAGAGATGATCTCATGAACTGCTGTTGATCAGCCACTACTTGTTCGCTTATGCCTTCCATATTGCGAATTGTATCATTAACAGTGTTTGCAATAATCTCGTAGACAACATCAGGACTTTCGGCCTCATAAGTTTCAAATCCAATTGCACCCATTCCCAAACTGACAATTCCTCTTGCCAATGGTTTTGCGCTGGATTCAGGCAAATGTTTTGAGATTAGCTTTGAAAGTATGTTAGCCAGGAAGTTGATAACCTTCTTTCTCCCAATAATCCTGATTCCCGTTTTAATAAGCGGCTTTGCTGCCATGATAGCAACCGGCAAGAACTTCTCAATCGCGGGCTGTGCACTTTCACCTTCCCTCAGGTTCTTCAGATCCGAAGCTAAGGTGCTAAGTGCTTCATTTAGATCAGCGGGAGATTCCGATACACCGCCATATTCATTCTGAATCTCCGAAGCCATGATATTACCATAAACGCCGGATTCATAATTTATCATTTCCTCCTCAATCTCAGATTCTGTCTCGGCAAATACCAAACTGGCAAACTTTACATCAAGTTCTTTTTCTACTGCCTCTACGCTGCCGGTAGATGGTGTTTCCACGGGATTGCCTTCTGAAGAGTCAGGAGAAGAAGAGGATTGCTGAGCGGAGTCACCGGAAGTATTATTGTCAGTATCTTTCGGAGTGTCTGCGGACGTATTCCCGGTTTTCCTTTTCATTAATGCATCAGCAAGCTTCTGAGCATCAGCTCTCAGGTTTTCAGGCAGTTTGTTGATTGCGAGTCTCAACACTCTGTCAAGCAGAGGCCTTACCAGTCTTGACAGTTTGCGCATCAAAATTCCCAATGGCATTAATTTACTTACTCCCTTTAATGCCTTACTTGCCGCTTTCTTAACTTTCTTCAAAAACCTCCTTGCAAATTGCTCTTGAGCGGGACGCAATCCAAGATCTCTCTGTCCCAATTCGTTGAAGTATCTTTCTACTTCGGACTCGTCTATTGTCTTAAAGACATTTGATGAGAAATGTTCTGCAGCTTCGTTAAGAAGTGTTTCAGTTCTTTCTATCAGAGGTGCCATATACTGTACACCCTTTGTGTGAACGGCTTCATTAAGCCTGGCACCTTTTAACTCATTACTGAACAAATATCCCTCAAATTGACTTTCCATATCTGCAACAAGTTCATACAGTGATTCCGGAAATTCATAATCGTTCAGTTCCCCAACAAATTCATATATTTCTCTTGCTACCGGGGAAAAGCTTCTTTCCTCATCATTGAATCCCGAGAAACTTGTAAACGGACTCTCAAGGTCTGTGTACAAAGTATCATAGAAATTCAATGAATTCTCCGGGGCTTCTCTCTCGCGGTTGCTGTCGGCAAATGGAGTGTCATATTGCTCTGAAATTAGTTCTGAGGAAATGATGAATTGTTCGTTCATAGCATTCTTCCATTAAGTTGCTACAAAAATGTATCAACTGTTTAGAGCAATCAATCCCCCGAAAGAGGTATTTTGATTGACGGATAGAATTATTTATCGAAGAAGGTTTGGTGGAAGTAGCTTATCAGCTCAGCAGTATTCTTAGCTCCCGTTTTTTCAAGTATGTGCTTCCTGTGACATTTCACTGTCTCGAAACTGATAAATAGCCGTTTTGCAATTTCCTCGCTTGTATTCCCCTGCATAATCAGGCCTATTATCTCGAGTTCCCTGCGGGTGAGATCACTCATGTGAACTGATATACGCGGTTCTATGTAATCTCTTGCAAATTTCACCAGGCAATCGCTGTCGGTAACTTCAGCAAGAACATCAACTTTTAATTCTTCGCAACAGGGACCAATTAGCAGAAATAGTTCATGAAGTGTCTTTGACAACTTTAACGCGGAATCAGGATTCAGATCTTTTGATTCAAAAGGAACAGAGTGAGATGTTTCTTTTGTGGGAATGGAATGAATACATATGTGCAATATTGCAGACATGTTACATTTGTTTCTTCCTTTATTTTGGAACTTTACAGATGACTCCAAGCTCATACAAAAGATGAGCAAAAGGAATCATATGTATAATTAGTGCAATGAGAACTTATTAAAATCAACTTTCAGATACAAGATATTCGTCGCAAACCGCATACTGCTCTGACTTCTCCTGACGAATTGCTTTTCAATGTGGTTGAATCGGTGATATAATTGACTTCTTTTGTAAGGATATTGTCATGTACTTAATGGAAAAGGATTGTTCATTTGTCTGTACAGGGGTTGATTCTTCCCGGATGATTGCTGCAGTCAGAGAAGTGTGCATGACATACTGCAATTGCCGTAAAGTGATCTTGAGCAGTCAGCGCTTGGGTATATGTCATAATGAATCATTCCTTCTGTCCGATCGATCACAGTTCAAAATGCATGAAGTCGTTTGAATCCCCGGCGTTTTCCTGAGAGCAGTTCTTCTTTCAGAATTCTCATATCTCAACCGGCAGTCATCGCCAATTCGTTCAACTTCTCGTTAAACCAAATTTGGTTGCCGGCTTCTTCCCGGAGTTTCGCAGCTTCAAACTCATTGTAAGAATTACGCAGTTTGAAAAGCCTTCTTATGTTGTTGCCGAAGCTGTTAAACTTCCTTGCTCTCGCTTCATTTGAAAGCTTGTTTCTCTTTTTGAAATGCGCAAATGTATCAAATGCATAAACAAATGATTCATAGTCATTCAGTTCATAATAGATCTTCAGATACAATTGTTTCAGGAAATATTTGCGAATGAGTTTTTCGTCACTGATCTTGGAAAGGCATTGAAGAGACTTTCCGAATTCTTTCCTGCTGAAATGAATTACAGCCCGGCAATAGTTGTATATATTCTCGCGGGATTCTGACGGAAGTTTGCCGGCATATCTGCTCAGGAAATCTTCCGCAAACACGGTGTCATTCAGCTTCACTGAGTCATTGATAACATTTATCATTACACTGCTTGTGATCAATCCGTTTCTCTGAAGAAACAGGTTATTTTCAGTTAAGAACTTATGCCATTCCAGTGATTCATTTGCTTCGTTTCGCGGAACCTTAAGATTGATTGCACAAGTGATTCTGCAGTTGTTCAGGTTCTGAAGTTCAAAAGATGAGAACAATTCAATATTTTCACGCAGATAAGATTTGAACTTTTCATAAGCCGCTAAATCACCGCCTGAGGTCAGAGCTTTATACATAAGATAAAAGCAAGTGACAATCTTTGTAAGCTTATCCCTATCTTGATTTTCATTCTGCAACAGATCTTCCAGTATTGAATGTTCATCAAGTTTCAGAAAGAATGTTTCAAGAAGTGTTGTGCCAACAGGCCGGTTTCCCTGAACTTCGTGTGCGATTGTATTGTGAATCAGCTTGAATGAATTTATCAGAAAATAGTAAAGCAGATGATCAGAGGCGAGCCTGAGCGAATCTTCCCGGGCATGCTTGAGGTTGTATTCATGAATGAAGCTTGACTTCGCATAATAATAATTTGTCGTAATGTACAGCAAATCTTCAATAATGTTGTACTTGTTAGGGTCAATTTCACTTTTCACCCGCTTTTCAAATTGATCTATCTTGCCCGAAGTGAATTTCTGAATGTTTCTGTTATTGGCAGCTTCAATTAAGTCGTAGTCACATCTGAAAGTATCGGCGGAATATTGTTCAAGCAATATAAACTTTTCACTTAATCCGGTAAGATCGTGAATAAGGTTTTTCATGATCCCGTAATTGTATTCTTTGCCGGGGAATATACTCATCCACACCCTTTCCTTTTCAAGATTCTGATCGGTTAATTCCGGTGCGTACTTCCTTATCTCCAAAAATAGTTTTACTACATTTTCCTTCTTGTTAAAGTACGGCGACCTGACAAAGTCCTCAAACTTTGTAAGCTCCTGTCTTGAAAAGGTGCGGATGATCTCGAAAAGTGAGCTTTTTAACATTTGTTCATATTACAAATGATTCATTCAAGTTTATCTTTTTCGCTTCCTGCTTTCGACTTTGAACGGCTTTCCTGTTCTATCTCATCAAACTTCCTTTCAAACCAGAGTGAAGTTGATTTGAATTTTGCCATTACTTCATTTTTCAGATTAAGAAATTCATAATGGTCAAAACTACGCCTGAACAAAAATAATTTGTCAATGAAGTTATAATGGCTTGTCAGCAGACGTTTATGTTCATCGGTCAGAAAATCATTGTTCTTCATAAAATGCTTCAAATTGTCTGACTCATTTAAGAACATTTCATAGTCATCTGTTTCATACATGCACATTGCTTTATGGTATCTCACACCAATCTTCATGCCCGTATAATCCAACTCCAGCAAAGATAGTTGTCTCAGAGCTTCAGTAAAATTGCCGCTGAGAAATTCTGTCATAAAGTTTACATAAATTCTCATATTCATCTCCTTGACAGGATCAAGATGCTTCAGAAATCTGTCAGAGAATGATTTGATTTTACCTGAGTCTAATAATGTAAAAGCTGTTGTGATATACAGATAAAATACATGATATGGTATTCTGTCATTTCCCTTTTCGGTAATGACATTATTGTCTGCCATTGAGTCAAGAACATTGATGATCTCCCTGTAGCGATGTATTTCTTTTCTGTTTTTGGTAAGATAGACGGCTGTTATCAGACAGTAATGCATGTCGTGTTTATCATTATTCGTAAATGTATCCATATTGTCAAAGAATAAATTTCTGAACTCCATATAACTCTGTTCTGTCCTTTCTTTCATCGCAAGATACATTTTGTAATAAATTCTGAGATACAGGGAATTTATTTCAGAATTGTTTTCAATTGAATCAAGAAGCCTTTCCATAACGGGAGTTACGGCATCAAGTAACAGTATGACCGGATGGTCAATAACATCAGCATTCTTTTCTCCGCTCATAACCAGTATATCATTGTATGAACCAAACATGAGTATAAGCAGATTTGCTATTTGACAGGAATCCCGGTTGATCATAGGATCATCAGATGACAATTGCCGCCTGTCAAATGTATGCTGGTACTTGAGCTTTCTGTCATACAGTTTAGACAAGAACCGGAAATAATCATTCACACTTTGATCATCAGAATTGTTCATGGTCGAACCATACTGCTTGATCAATGAATTGTATTTATTGCTAAAAATGTTCTTAAGTTCTCTTTCAAGATATCCGTTAAGCAGATACTCATTCTTCGTATAATCATCTTCACGAAATTTCAAATCCATAATGAACTGATCTGCAAGTTGATTAAGATCAAAGATCAGATTTTTCAATATCCCGTAGTTATATTCTTTACCGGGAAAAAGATTCACCCATACTTTTTCTTTCTTCAGAGTCTCATCATTAAACTCCGGCGCAAATTTCTTTAACTCAAGAAATAATCTAACCACATTGTTCTTCTTATTAAAGTACGGCGACCTTACAAAGTCCTCAAACTTTGCAAGCTCCTGTTTTGAAAAAGTGCGGAGGATCTCGAGAATTGAGCTTTTTAGCATAAAAATTTAGTGTTTGGGACCTTACAACAGCCAATCAATACTTTGAAAATCTAACCGTTATTGACTGCTGAATTGACATCAGCTAAGAAAGATTTTTCCCGAATGTTTTGATTGCGGCTTAAATTAGCACATTTCCGCCAAAGATGTAAGAACTTAGCCGTGAAACTGAGGAAAAAGTTTCTTTGTGCACTCCGATAAGCTGAGCTAATTTTGTACCGGTTCTTTAGAATTGAAGTCAGCCCGTGGATTGTCCGCGAACATATTCACTTAATTGCATCGCCGGTATGCAGGGCTGACATTCTTTTAAACCCCAAAAACCATTTTTCAAAGGAGAACATAATGAAAAGGATCATTCCGGTTTTAGTTTCAATCACTGTTGTATTTCAACTGCAATTCACCGCAGGCTTACTTTGCCGGGCATCTGCACAGGCAATTGAAGATCAGGGTTACCGGCTCGAGGCGATCAATTTGAATGATGACAATATTGAGCTTGTGCAATTCACACTGATAACAGATTGCTATGTAACAGTCAGAGTAATAGACCATGACTTGACAATACTTGCTGATGGAGATATGGCAACAGGCACGTACAGTGTATATTACAAAGTAAAAGTTGGGAATGCTAAGAATTCAGTTAAATGCTGTATGGAGATCTACCGGGATAAAAGCAAAGCTGAGTTACTGTGCAGGAAAGAGATAATGCTTTCTCTCAATTGAATCTGCAGGAGACAGTCAGCTTTGGAAAGTATCATCTCATACCGGCTTGGCTACAAAGGAAATCCTTGTGGGACATAAGTTTGATCTGAACAAACAGAAACAATTACAAAGTCACACTTTAATAAAATCAAAAAATTAAGAATATGCCAAATCCAATTCACGGTGATTCAAATATCGCCAATGGGCAGGAAGTTGCAGGAGTGACAGGAACAAGCACAAGTTACAACGGAGTACTCGGCTTTACAACAGCTGAAGGGCATGCAGGTGTAGCAGGTGCATGTGACGAAGGGTATGGTAACGGTGTTTACGGACGCAGTAAAAACAGAGTGGGCGTCTATGCTGTGAGTGAAAACTTTGAAGCCGTTCATGCAGAATCACATTCTTCCAAGACTGCGGCGATTGCTGCAATCAACAACAATGAAAACAGTGATTCTGCTGCCCTGTATGCAAAGAAGAAAGGCAAGGGCTGTTCTGCGGTTTTTGACGGCAAGGTGACTATTTTGGAAGGTGATCTGACAATTCTAAAAGGAACTCTTTTTATAAACAGATTAAACATTCTTGACCTTTTAGCCAATTTGTCAAACCTGAATGTTGAGATCTCCCAATTGCGAACAAAAATTTCATTTCTTGAAAGCAAAGTTCGTTAGATAAAAGTCTTCACCCTGCTGGTCTTCCGTGCGTGGCGGGTTCACTAACATGAAACAGATCGTTGTTCGTCACGCTATAGCCGGCAGCAGGCAGGAACTGCGTTTGGCAGGACCAGCCAGGACAAAAATTCTCACAATGATTTGGCGTTGCCGCATCATAAACCTAAACAATATCATGACAACAAAACTGAACAACTCAATTATCATCCTTGTATTTGCAATACTTTCATGTATCACGGTTCATGCACAGGAAAAGAATGTATTTGAAGGGGAAATTCCTGCTCCGGTAAGGAACGGGAATAATGATCTCAGGATGAACAAGAATACTTCACTGCCAGAAGATGTAATTGAATTTCAGAACAAAATGAGATCTGCTAAAAGATCCGGCAACAGAAGTGAGAGCAATGATCTGCTGAAAGAAATCGATCATAGGCTGGGAACTAAGACAGCATCTTTTGTCCGTAGAGAAATGCCCTCCAAAGACCTCAGTAATCTGAATCTCCGGTTGGATAATTTTGACACAAGCAAGATCTATCAATCAGAGTATCTGAGTTCGAAATTCGAATGTGTGAGTACTTGCACCGAGCAGAGGGGAGCTCACGCGGGAAGAATCTGGACTTCAGCAATCTTAAAGATCGGGGACTATTACCGTTACTTAGGAATTTTTTACTCCGATAACAACGGAATCTCATGGAGTGTGCATTCAGTCTTTGATGCATATATCTATGACCAGTCAGGTTATGTTCAATTCTTTAAGTTCACCATCGACTCCGAATTAATCGAAGGAACCAACAGCAGGATCCTGTACATTACCTATCCCTCTTATACAGTAACTGCACAAGGGAACGGGCCGTTGAACGGACTTGCAATCATCAATCTGAACACAAGTCAGATTGATCTTCTTACTATGGAATGGCCGGGTATGTACACTGTGGATCCGCCGTTCATCTTTCTTGAATTCAACACATACAATGTTAAGATGGTCTCTGACAATTCAAGATACATCAATAATGCATGGCTCTATTTTGTTGCACAGTGCGACAGCATCTACCTCGAATATCCTGAGTTTGCAAGACAAGGCGAAAAGGTGGCAGTCTGCCTCGATCCGTATGAGCGGTTTCCTTCAGTGACATATAATCCCGGGAATTTCATGGGCATGATAACGGACGGAAGCATTAATGACTTTGATGCAGACATTGCATATTTCTATAACAACGGTGAGGATTCGTTATTGTTGGTGGAATCAGGACTGGAAACAAATTCAAGCATTGCTATTGGAACCGCGTCCATATTTGAGATCCTTACCAATTGCTACTACAGGGGTGAAATTAATTCGAACTCAAGCACAAGAAGAAATGTAAGCATTGCTTCAAACGGAGCTTACAAAGATCTGATGGTCGTATGCGAAAACGAATATTCGGAAATTGACAACGATATAGAGTATTACAGGTCAACAAACGGAAGTGCCGGCTGGTCAAACGGATTTATTGATTACACCATCTATAACTCCAGAGGAACCGGAATTCTTGGAAGAAGAAATGCACCGGGAGACTTTTCTGTGGCTTATAATTCTACTTACGGCGAAGACACCTATACGACTTTCTGCAAGGCAGACAATTATGTCTGGGGAGAAGTACAGATTCCGTTCAGTACACAGGAATCCGATCCAAATTGTCTGCCTTACCCGGCAATTGCATTTAACGGAAACAATAACGTGCACATGGCTGTCTGGTCAGACAACAATGCTCCTCAGCCCACATTATGGTCGAGCTCAGGCAATGTAAATACGGAGAAGACATTACTTGTCTACGGAGCCATTCAGGGATTGTATGATGCTGTTACAAACTCCATGATCTACGATACCGTTACTGTTTACCTGAGAAACTCCACTTCACCATTTGCAAAGGTTGATTCATCGAGAAAGGAACTGTACGGCCCCGGAACAGGGCAGCAATTTACATTTTCCAATGCTCAGAACAATGTTCCGTACTACATCGAAGTTAAACACCGCAATGCTCTTGAAACATGGAGCGCGGATCCGGTAACCTTTGTCAGTGATGCGGCATCCATAGCATTTTCTGTTGATGCGAT
>CAZTQR010000053.1:0-22542 GCA_964615795.1 uncultured Ignavibacteriaceae bacterium | reverse complement strand
CATAAGATATGATCGCCTTGAGCAGTCCGCTGTCAATTCTGCCGCTGAATGCAATCTTTCCGTCTTTGTCATATTTCCTGCCATAAAGCTCAAGCATCAATTGGTCTGTCAGCATATTTCCGGGACCTGTATCAAATGCAACCAGGCTTTCAATTTCTGAACTGACTGGCAAGTAAGTAAGGTTCGAAATGCCGCCAATATTCACAAGAAGTCTGCTCTCTGCAGGATCAGAGAACAACATTCCGTCCAGATAAGGCACCAAAGGAGCACCGCTTCCTCCGACTGCAACATCGGCGATTCTGAAATCACCGACTGTAGTAATGCCGGTCTGATTTGCAATTACTGAGGGATCTCCGATCTGCAGTGTGGATCTGTAACGCAAGCCCTCTTTCTTTTCAACTGAAGGCAAATGCTGGATGGTCTGACCATGTGACCCGACCAGGTCAATGTAAGCCGGAGCTATATTCTTTCTTTTGAGAAAATTCTTGATGCATTTTGCGTAATGCATTCCCAGAAATACATTCATACGGCATACATCCTCAACCGTCCCCGTTTTCGAATCTGAGATCCTGAGAATTTCCTTCCGCAAGCCCGGGCTAATAGGAAATGACTCAAACCCGAGGACTTCGATTATCGGACGGGAGCCTGACCGGGACACTTTAACAAGCACAATATCAACTGCATCAACGGAAGTCCCCGACAATACACCCAGAACATGTCGCGTTTTCTTCCTTAGCAGGTCAGCGAATCCGTTCATTTTGCAACAAATATAGCTCTATTACGAAAAACAATCTATGACAATGCTTATGAACTCCTTCAGATGAATGTGAAAATCAATGAGAGAAGGACAGAATTGCATTTTCAATTGCCATTGCACATGAACAGGCATTGCACTGCGAAGTTGATTACTATTTAAATTGAAAAGAATTTTACGGATTTTGGCGAAAAAATTTAAGCGATCATAATGGAAGAATTCTCAATAAGTGTAAGGCAGCACGAAGATATTGTCTTGCTGGACCTGAACGGATTCCTTGATGCGCATACTTCCGTTGAGCTTGAGAAGAAGTTCGAAGAATTGATAGCCCGGAACTGCAACAAAATAGTGGTCAATTTCCAAAAACTTTCATACATAAGCAGTGCAGGATTGGGGGTATTCATGGCTTTTATTGAAAATGCGCGAAACAATTCGGGTGACATAAAGCTCTGCAATATGAGCGACAAGATTTATAACATTTTTGACATGCTTGGTTTTCCGATCCTGTTTGAGATATACAAGGAAGAGAAATCGGCATTGGAAAAGTTTGCCTGAGATCTTCTTCACATGGAAAGATCAAACAAAATAACATTGACCAGTTCTACAAAGAATCTCGCACGTGTGAGAGACTTTGTCGGAAAACAGGCCGCTGAATCGGGATTCGATGAAAGCACGATCAATCAGATAATTCTCTCTGTGGATGAAGCTTGCACGAACATCATCAAGCACGCACACAGGTATGATGAAAACGAAACGATTGAAATTGAAACGAGCTTTGCGGACCGAGAATTCAGGATCCTCCTGAAATATAAAGGCAGGTCATTCGACCCGAACGGTATTGAAAATCCGGACATGAAAGAATATTTCTCGAATTTCAAAGTCGGCGGATTGGGTGTGCCGATAATGAAGAAGTTCATGTCCAAGATCGAGTTCGCAAAGAAGAACTCTAACACCAACTGCCTCACTCTCATCAAGGTAATACACTCCTGACATCAGAGATCATTATGGAGAAGAATGATCCTGTCAGAAAACAGCTCGAACTCAACACACTTATTGAATTTTCCCAGCTTGTAAGCAGTAAGCTTGACCTTCGTTACATACTCAACAACATCCTCCTCAGTACAATGGGCAAACTTCTCATCTCAAGGGGTATTGTACTCATAAAGTCAGAGGATGAAAATGATTCGGACGGATTTCTCATTGAAGCGGTTAAGGGGCTCGATCTGAAATTTCTTGGAAAAAGAGTTGCGGCTGAACTTCCGAAATTATCAGTCTTCGAATTCGCTGATCTTGAAAGAGGCAATGATTTTTTCACTCAAACCGGACTGAATTATTTCTTCAAGATCTACTTTCAGAACAAACTGCTTGGAGTTCTCTGTCTTGGGAAGAAACTGAACGGAATGCCTCTTGCCAATGCGGAGATCATACTGATAGAGACCATGCTGAACCTTTCAGCATCGGCCATTGAAAATACAATCAGATTCAATGAAGTAAAATCGCTCAACTCCGACCTTAACAACAAGATAAGGCAACTGAAGTCGCTGTTTGAACTGAGCAAGGAATTCAATTCAAATATCATTGACAAGGATTCCATAGTGAAGCTTCTCAGCTTTACGCTTCTCGGCAATTTCGGGATCAGAGACTTCATAATTTTCTCACGGGGCAGTGACAACAGATTTGTATTGGTGAAGGACAGCCGCAAAGATTCTGAGCACAAAGTTGATCCGGAAGAAGTGTTTCCCTACGGCAACACTCCTCCCGGGTTCAGGAAGACAGTGAGAGTAACGCATGACACGGGAATAGATTTCCTGGAGAAGCTTCACAAATGCGGTTTTGAGCTTGTTATACCCGCTGTGATAAACAATGAAGTTGAGAATATTATCTGCCTCGGAAGCAAGCTCAGCAGGCTCCCCTATTCAGAGTCGGACGTGGAATTCCTTGAATCAATTGTAAACCTTTCGCTGATATCGATCAGAAATTCCATGCTGTTCAAGGAATATCTCGAGAAGCAGGTTATGGAGAATGACCTGAAAACTGCACGTGATATACAGATAGCCATGCTTCCCGGAAAGATCCCAAAGATCAACGGGTATGATTTTGCAGGGATGAATGCACCTGCAAAGCATGTTGGAGGAGATTACTTCGATATAATCAGCCTGAATGAGTGCAAAACTGCAATCGTGATTGCCGATGTTTCGGGCAAGGGAACTCCCGCTTCTCTGCTGATGTCAAACATACAGTCAGCCGTACACTCATACATGAAGATCTATGATGAAGAATCCTTTGACATCGCATCCGTTACCTCGAAGATCAATGAAATGATCTACGAAAACACCATGCCTGAAAAATTCATTACTTTTTTCTGGGGCATACTGGACTGCAAGCTAAACAGAATGCAATACATTAACGCCGGACACAATCCTCCTTACTTATTCACCCGGAACGGTCTAAAAAAGCTCGATAAGGGCGGCTTTATGATCGGCATACTTGACACAGGCGTAAGCTATGAAGTGGGAGAGGCGTACTTTGAAAGCGGTGATACGATTGTCCTCTATACAGACGGCGTAACCGAATCGCAGGACGTTAACAGCGATGAATACGGCGAAGACAGGCTGGAAAGGATCTGTGTGGAAAATCTCGGAAAGCAATCATCCGATCTGATGAAGACTATCGCAGATGATGTCAGCAAGTTTGCCTCAGGCGCGCCGCAGTACGACGATATTACTCTCATTGTGGGCAGGAAGATCTGATCTTTCGCCTTTCAGCAAAGCATAATCCACTTCCAAGAGCACCTCTTATTCCTTCAACAGCTGTGTTGCCTTTCACGGGAGATACAGATCATAGATTCTTTGTATGCCTCCAAAAGTCATTTGACAAGTTGAAAGAATATGCAGACTTTTGAATAACCTCATATCACAAAATCAGCGGCTGATAATACTCGCCGGATTTATGTAACTCAAATATACTTAGCCATGATCAAGACTCTGTTCCTTTTGCTTCTGGCAGTATCAGTTTCCTCTGCAAATCAAGATCATCCGGGCAAATTCAGTGTATCGGTTTCAAACAGCGGACACACTTCAGAGATCAGACGAACATATGCAAATGAATATCCCGGAGGCAGTCTTCACTTAATGGAAGACCGGAATGGTTCGTTTGAATCTCCGGCGGCAGATTCGGGTACTGTTAGATGGGTTTACACTGATCCGGCCGGCATAGCTGAAAGATGCGCTGTCAGCGGCAACGGGAAATACAACGTAACCGGTTGGATGCTTAACAATCACAGGATTTCTTTTTTCAGGAACGATGATCCCGTTCCGCTGTGGGAGTATCCTACAGGTCAGGGAAATTATACCAACTATGTGGCTATCTCGGACACAGGAGGAGTTGTTGCGGCAGGTACAAACATCAATATTTTGCTCTTTAACAATTCAAGCCCTGTCCCTTTCTTCAATTTTGACTTAACACGGCTTCCCGATACCGGTCTTGCAACTAATGTAGCACTTACAAAGGACGGACGTTTTCTCATAGCATCCGCATCGCGAACGGATTCAAGCACATTGCTTGGATTCAATTCTGCTTCCACAACGCCGGTGTGGACTCTCAAGATCAGGCCCACAATCACTGTCGGCGGCGCTTTCATACAGGGCATCAGGATCTCTGCCAATGACTCTTTTGCAATCGCCAACACTTATGCAGAATTCTTTGTGATCAACACTTTCACGGGACAAGTGATATACAGCGGACTCATCAATCCCTCGAGTACCAGCAGCGGAACGCAGGCTACACAAGGCATAAGCGGTGACGGAAGCGTCATTGCCACAATCAATTACTCCGGCATACTGCGGGTGTACCAAAAGTCCGGTGCCACCTACACATTTCTTTGGCAGAACCAGGAACCTCCCGGACAGTTCTTTAACTGGTACACATCTGTTGATATAACTGACAACGGGGAATATATTGCCGCCGGAACTTTGAACTTCATAACCTCGAGTTCATATGACGGCAAGGTAAAGCTGTTCAAGAAGTCAGGCGCCGGCGTTCCGCAATGGACATATGCAGGGTGCGGAGATGAAGTGGCAGCACTGGATTTTTCCGGAGGAGGCAATATGCTCGCCGCAGCATCCTGGGGCGATTTCAACGGACTCACCGATGACCTTTACATATTCCGAACTGCAGGAACCGGCATTCCGAGTTTCACGGTCAATAGTTCCGGTTCGTTTTTCACCTGCGGCATTTCAGCAGACGGCCGCATAATAGTTGCCGGCGGCAAGGCAGTGCATGCAAGGCAGTTCGGGAGCGGAGGATTGCTCTACAGCGTGGAAGTTGACACATCAGGAGGCCCGACATCAGTACAGAACGGAACAATCAGCATTCCTGCGGCTTTTCGTCTTGAACAGAATTATCCGAACCCGTTCAATCCATCCACAATGATAAATGTGCAAATGATGCGGCCGGGCAGGCTAAGGATCACAATTCACGACATCGGCGGAAGGTTAGTACGGGTACTTGTTGATGAAATGGCAAACTATGGATTGCACAGTTTCAGCTGGAATGCAGCCGGACTGCCATCCGGGCCGTACATCTGCAGGGCTGTTGTTGACGGTGTCCCGGAATCAAGGAGAATGATGCTTCTGAAATGACAATCCATTATCAGCCAAAGCATGAATAAGAAAACACAACACATACTCAGCACTTCCTCTCAGCTTTTGGGGATCTGCTTCATAGTGCTTACTGCCCTGCGGATTCAAAAGCTGTTTGAGGCCTCGGTGATAGACGAATTGACTGCATTCGCCGCAGTGCTGTTCATGACGAGCAGTCTTCTGTCATTCCTTTCGATCAGAAGCGAGAATTTGAATGAAGACAAGTTTGAAAAATGGGCTGACATAATTTTTCTGTGCGCGCTTGCTATCATGCTGTTGGTGATACTTCTGATTACATTTGACCTGATCTCATGATCTGGAGCAAACTGAAGAAGCAAATAGAGTTGCGGTTTGCAGATTGCTTCAAGGGAAGACTTTGCATTTATTCAACAAGATACACAACCGGCAGTTACTTCATGACAAGAGCATGGATAACTCTCGACGGCAAAGAATTGCTGAACTTTTCCACACCCGAAAATTACAACAAGTATCTGAACGAATATGCCTCAATCGAAGCCCGCGTTGCTGACAGTGACCGCACACCCGGCAAAACGGCCGAGAGAGGAGAGTTTGACAAGTACGAATTCACGGCCGCATGCAGGGATTATCTGAACATGACAGTTGAAATGGCCCTTTCAGATGTCAATCCAATTCTGAACATGCTTGCGGTTCTTGACGGCAGGCTCGGCAAGAGGCGGCTCAGGGAAATTGATCCGGATAAGCTCCATAATCTTCCAAAGCAATTTCTGCTGATTCGCCTTCGCGAGGAGAATCTGCTTCCTCCCGAAGCGTAAGGTCATTCAGGGCCTGATGATGCTCACAAAATTGAATGCATTGTTTTCCGCAATCAAGAGGTCGGTCGCATCAACAAATCCGTTCCCGTCAATATCAGTTACGATGTAGCCGGAAAGGAACTGTGCCGCATCATTGGCTGTAAGGAGCAGATCTGTTCCGTCTATCGCATCATCATTATTCGCGTCGCCGCTGTAGATTGAAGTCACGCCGGTCAAGCTGACTGTCTGATTGGAACCGTATGCCTGTGCCGGGGATGATGTGAAATTGTAACTGTTAACTCCTGCCAACTGCAATTGCTCACCACCTGCCTTACTCCACGTTTCAAGCCCGTTTCTGAACTTTGTGACTATGTAGTAGTTTCCGGGCGGAGAATTCCTGAATTCAAGGCGTGCCGAGTAACTGACGGAATCAGTAACAGCAACAGCAGAATCAACCGGAGCAAACGGCGGAATGGATTGAGCAAGATAGATCTTCACTGAGTCAGAAGAATTCATCTGAGTGGAAATATTGAGGTAGCCCTCCGGCACACAAACAACATCTAACAGCATATGAACCTTCCTTGTGACGATCCTTATGCTGTCAAGATAGAAGTTGTTTCCGTTGCCCGAAACTGAAGTAAATCTGATCCTGTTAATACCCGGAGCCAACGCGATCTTCTTCTTCGACCATTGATTGCTCAGAGGAAAGAACTCCGTGCTTATTGTTCCGGCCGTGTTCATGTTTCCGCTGTTGTAATTTCCCCAATAACTCTCTACAGTGAAGTAGCTCGCACCTGAGTTAGTGGACGCCTCAAGAATTACAGAATCAGTTCCGCCGTTATCTCTCGGAGCATAAGACCAGTCATACTCAAGACTGTCGCCGTTCGCAGTTGCCGGCAGTAAGGGACTCACCAGTGACTGCCTGCTTCCGGCTCCTGCCGAAAAGTTCGGGAAGTATGCCGATCCTTTTCCTTTGCCGTAACTGCTGAGATTGCTCTTGAGCCAGTTGGATGAACCTGAAAATGTATTAAGGCTCCACCCTGCAGGAGGGAATGCGGCTGAAGACAGCCCTTCGTTCAGCTTTATCTCGGATGAACCTATATATGGTGTTACCTGAATTCTCGTTACATCATTAGAGCTGTTTAAGTCTCCGGCTATGTACACAGAGTCAATTATGGTGTAAGTAGTTCCGTGGCTGAATGTCCATGCCGGAAAACTGATCAGCGAATCTCTGCCTGCATCGAGCGCGGAAATCGTGACAGTGTTTGAAATGCCGGCCTCTACAATCTTTCTCGTAACTGTAAATGCGGCGGGTGAAAGTCCGTTGTTCCTTACTGTTCCGAATGACTGATACGAATTATTGGGGAGTGTTACGATTCCCGCCGGCCCGGCATCAACTGAAGCCACGTCGTTTGGCAGGAATGATGAGAGCTGAATTTCATAAACTCCCCTTCCGTGCGTGCCAATCCTGAGCTTATTCGTCGCCCTGTGGAAGTCAAGATGCATTGCAACAGTATTGGGAAGTCCGTTGGCAACTTCTACCCAGTTGTTGCCGTAAGTGTTGCTAACGAATACGCCTACGTCTGTCGCTGTAAACAAAGTCGGAGTAGGAACACCGGGATGATAAATCACTGCATCGTTTACAGGAGAATCGGGCAGGTTGCCGTGAATGCTGAACCAGCTGGACCCTGAATTTGTGGTTTTGTAAACTTTGTGCGTTCCAAAGCCTGAAAAAGTGAGAACTGCAGTACTTGCCGAATCAGGATGAATGCTAACGCTTGTGATTGTCTTTGCCGGCAATCCGGATGTCACGTTCGAGTATGTGTAGCCCCTGTTTGTGGATACAAAAACATTTGACCCGGATGTTGCAAACATAACATTGGGTGAGGATTTGCTGATCGCCATTTCCCTGATCGTGCCTGAAGTTCCTGCAGAAATTGAGAACCAGTTAGCTCCCCAGTTTGTAGTCTTGAACACGCTTTGCCTTGCAGTATAAAATATCCCTGCAGAATCAGGATGCGACAAAAGAGGTGCAACCCAGGCGGCCGCACCGCTCAATCCGGAAGTTGCAGAACTGAAGCTTGTACCGCCGTTTGTTGACCGGAAAACGCCGTTATTTTGAGTCTCACCAAGTATGTATGAGTTATTCACTGCATGAAAAACAACATCACCCCCGTCGCCACTGTATGCCGCAGCCCAGTTCAATGATCCTGTTGTCCTCTGGGTGCCGTTGTCCTGAGTGCCCCCGAGTATGTGTGAAGCATTGGAAGGATCAGAAGCTATTCTGTAGAACTGGGTAAGAGTCTGATTTGTGTTAAGGTTGGTCCAGCTTGTTCCCCTGTTGGTGGATTTCCATATCCCGCCGTCATTTACACAAAGCATTTGGTTTGGATCAGTGGGATGGAAATCAATGTTATGCTGATCCACATGGACATTCCCGCCCCCGTAACCGTTTGTAATATTTGTGAAGTTAGTTCCGCCGTTTGTTGTGCGGTAGATGTCTACTGTCCCAACGTATGCATAGTTCGGGTCAAACGGATTTACATGAATATAGAAATCATACCAGGCCTGACCTCCGTTGAAATTCTGCGATGCCGCAATCTGAGAAAAAGTTGCGCCTGCATTTGTGGACTTGTAAACTTTTACATTGCTTGTATAAACAGCGGCGTACAAGATCGAAGGTGAAGACTTGCTTACGGCAATGTGGTTTCTCGTTCCGGGTGAAAGAGCCGAACTTGAAGAGAAAGTGGTTCCGCCGTTGACAGAGATCAGATAGCCCGTTCCGCTGCCTATGGCATAAGCCGTGTCTCCCGAGGGTGTAAACACAACATCATCACATCTGCCTTGGGCTAATCTGGTCCATGTTTCACCTGCGTTGGTACTTCTGTACAGGCCGTCAACACCCATTGCGGCAAGAAGCTGTGACGGGTTTCCGGGCCTGATAGTAATCCTTGAGCAGTAAGAATTGTTCATGAAGTAGCCTGCCAGGTTCTTCCATGTGATGCCGCCGTCAGTTGATTTCAGCAATCCCCTCCCGTAGTATGAAGCCGCGCTGTAAGTCGCTTCTCCCGTACCGAAGTAAATAATATCAGTGTCAGTCGGATCGACGGCTATAGATCCGCACGAAAGTGACACTTCATCATCGCTCATCGGACTCCATGTGTTTCCACTGTTCAGAGATCTCCACAAACCTCCGTAAGCGGCTCCGGCATAGATTATGTTGGGATCTGAGGGATCATACTTCACAGAAGTCATTCTTGATGATATATTGCTGTAATTGAAGTAGAAGCCGGTTGTCGGACCCAGGCTCACCCAACTGTCGAAAACACCTTGCATGGCAAACCCCTTTTCATATCTTATCCTGTCTCTCTGTTCCTGTGCTTTCGTATATGCGTCTGCCGGAATGAAATTGAGCGGATACATTCTCTGCTCAAAGAACCACTTTTCACGCTGAAACGCCTTTCTGCTCTTTACGGGATCATCAGCAAGATCATAAGGATTTCCAAGAATGAAAAGGTCCTGTGCAAAAAAAGACGATGACATTAGAAGAATTAAAATGACAAGGGATTTCATTGATTCGTATTTTGAAGTTATTAGAATCCAGTTTGAACAAGATGCTACCTGAAAGTGAAACATGAAATGCAAGTCGAATGTAATATTAGGGAAAATGTTTTGCTCCGTCAGATCCGGTCATTACCGGCAATCCGGCACCAAAGAAAAGCGCCGCAAGTTGTTGCCGGCGGCGCTGTCGGGAAGACCGTGAATTTTGAACTTTTACTGTGGCAGTCCGAAATAAGCAAAGGTAAATCTCACTACTATGTCGGGTTTTCTTTCAACTGCCCCTGTAGTTCTCTTATCTGAATATGAATTGAACCATATATTCGGCATCAGATGAATATTACTGACAGGCATATAGTCAATACCTGCTGTTACAAAGTTCTCCCGGTAGTAAAGATTCGGCGATGAATAAGTTCTGCCATCTTCATAATCAGTGTCATTATTGAAATAATCATACCTGGCAAATGCCTTCAGTTTGCCCTTTATCAGGGAGCCATTCAAATAAGCAGAAACACCGAACGGCACGATGGCCGCATTGTTGTTATAATAGTTGTTCTGCTGTTGCCGTACAACTTCAACGCCTGCAGACATGCTTTCGGATACATATCCGAAAAATCCCTTGGCTGTCCATCGGGATTTGTCAACCGGTTCAAAGAAGCAGTCCGAATAAGCCTCAACGATTATCTTCTTTTCGGAAAATCTTCCTATCAGGCTTCCGTAAACCTTTTTTGTCTTGTTTGAGAGGATCTTGTTCCCAATGCCGTTACCGTACATAAAAGTATATCCAAATTCACCGCTCTTAGTAAATGTACCGCCCATCGCCACACCAAAATCAGTCGAAGGACCAAGTCCGCGCATATCAATAATTGTCTTTTCAATTGATCTGTATCCCCATACCGGCTCACTGGTCAGACTGTACGTCGGAGTAGGAGAGAGTCCGGCATAAATTACTGAATTCGGCACAACCTCTTTGAACGAGATGTTTGCAAGCTTAACGAAGAATGATCTTTCGTTTGTGGTAGTTGACACTGCATCGTTTCCTTCAATGGCGACAGTACCGGTAATCAATGGAGTGAAATGATACTTTACCCAAATCTTTGCCCGCCGCATGGCAAATCCTGAATAGTCTTTCTTTGTTTTGGCATACTCTGTTACGCCGCTGTAGATCGTATCTCCCTGGACCTTATAGAAATAATCAGCAAAAAGGTTGCCGTCAAATGACCAGTACGGTTTGAACTTGTCTTTATCCTGGGCATTTGAGTCGTTGCTCGAAACCAGGATCACGAACAGTACTGTCAAACTTAGCAACAGTCTGAGCCAATGATTTCCGCCAGCCGCTCTATCCAAATGAAGAGTCATTTCAGGTTTTCCAGTTATTTAGTAAAAAGCCCCTGCGCGTTACTGCAAGGGCTGTTGAATTAATTCACTTGTTGATCATTCAAGCACGTGTATGTTCTTGGCCGCGCATATTTCCTTCAGCTTCTTCGGCCATACCGTCACGCTCACTTCGCCGAGGTGCGCTTTTCTCAGCAGAAGCATCAGAGTCCTCGATTGTCCGATTCCGCCGCCGATGCTGAGCGGGAGAATGTTGTTCAGAATTCCGCTGTGATACGGAGTGCCCATCAGTTCCAGCTGGTTCGACATTTCAAGCTGGATCTTCAGAGTTTCCGCATTTACCCTTATGCCCATTGAAGAGAGTTCATGCCTTCTCTTGGTCACATAATTCCATACAAGGATGTCACCGTTTATTCCGTGTCCCGCCTTTCCGTCCGGCATTCTTGTTTCCGTTACCCAGTCATCATAGTCTGCCGCGCGCATTTCGTGCGGATACCCGTCTGCAAGCGGCCAGCCGATTCCGATGATGAACACCGCAGGATATTTCTGAAGGATTGCCGTTTCTCTTTGTTTTCTGGGCAGATCCGGGAACATCTCAAGTATCTCCTCTGCATGGAGGAATACAAGTTCTTCAGGAAGGTTAGGGAATTTCGGATCTTTGAGGGCCGGGAATCTTTCCTGTGCATAGAGCTCGGCTTCTCTCAGTACCTTCCAAATCTTTCTGACAGTGTCTTTCAGGTAGTTGAGATTCCTGTCTTCGGGCGTTATAACTTTTTCCCAATCCCACTGATCTACATAAGAACTGTGGTCGTGATCGAGAAAGTAATCTTTCCTTACAGCTCTCATGTCCGTGCAGATTCCCTCACCGGGTTTCATCTCAAATTGCCTGAGCGCAACCCTTTTCCACTTGGTTGCCGCCTGCACTACCTGAGCATCAACAGGATTCTTTCCCCTGTCATTGCTTATGTGGAATGCAACCGGAGTTCTTGATCCGTCACGGTCTAGCATGTCGTTGACGCCGCTTTCGTTGTCAACAATGAGCGGAACTTCAACCATCATCAGATTGAGTTCCCTGCAAAGATTTTTTTCTATGAACTGCTTCACTTCATAGACTGCTGTCTGCGTGTCTCTCTTGTTCAGGAGCGAATTGTAATTGTCGGGGAGGATCTTCTCGACTTCTTCATAAGTTCCTATGCCGGGACCCGCTAAGTCTGCTTTCTTGTCTGCAATCATGTCAGTACTTGTTATGTTTGTTTGATTTTACACTGTAAAATTAGACAAACTGAACCAAACGAATTATGACATAAGTCATACTTTCAAAATTTTTTTTCGGGGGGATTTTAACAATATCGAGACTTGGACCGGTTTGCTCAACCGGGATCAGTCTTTGGAAGGCACTGAAAGGACCTCATCCTTGATCTGATAGAGGTATTTCAATGCATCATCATATTCGTTCGGAATTATTCCGTCAAGTATTGCATCCTCAATGCGCTTTTTCAGCATACCGACAGCCCTTGAAGGCCGAAGCCCGCAGATCTCCATGATCTCCTCACCTCTCACCGGCGACTGGAAGTTTCTTAGCTTGTCTTTCTCTGAAACTTCAATCACACGCTTTTCCACAATCTCAAAGTTCTTAAGGTACCTCTCCACTTTTTTGGGATTCTTTGAAGTAATGTCAGCCCTGCAAAGCTTGAGCAGATCCTCCAGGTCTTCACCCGCATCGGCGGCAAGCCGTCTTATTGCGGAGTCTGTAACTTCTTCCTTGGCAAGCGGAATCGGCCTCAGATGCATGCGCACAAGCTTCTCCACATAAGGAAGCTTGTTCATCGGTAACCTCATTCTCTTGAATAAGGAACTCATCATGCGCGCCCCCATTTCCTCGTGGCCGTGAAAGGTCCATCCCTCTCCTTCCACAAACTTCTTAGTCATTGGCTTTGCGATGTCGTGAACCAGCGCGGCAAACCTCAGCCATACATCCTCGGTCACAGTGGCTATGTTGTCAACAACCGTGAGCGTATGGCGGAATACATCCTTATGGTGATATTCCTGCTTCTGCTCAACTCCCTCGAGACCGGAGATCTCGGGGAAAACATGATCCATAACTCCGGAAAGGAACATCAGACTAAGGCCAATTGACGGCTTTGGAGTGGCAAGGATCATCAGGAACTCATTAGTGATCCTCTCCTGCGAAACAATTCCTTCGCTCAGCCTGTGCGCCATTTTGTTCATTGCCGTGAGTGCGGCAGGATCAATGTTGAAACCGAACCGGGAAGCGAATCTGAGTGCCCGCATTATCCGGAGCGGGTCGTCCTCAAATGTCTTTTCCGGGTCCAGAGGTGTGCGCAATCTCCGGGCCTCGAGGTCCTTCAGACCGTCAAAAAGGTCCGTGATCTTCCCGAAGTTCTTTTCATTGAGAGAAACTGCAAGGGCATTTACGGTGAAATCTCTGCGCGAGAGGTCTTCCTCCAGAGTCGCCGGTTCAATTTCAGGATTTCTTGAATCCTTCCTGTAGCTCTCTTTCCGGGCCGAAGCAAACTCAGTCTTCATACCGTCAATCATTACAAGGGCAGTCCCGAAATTCCTGTAAACAGCTTCCGGCTTCTTGCCGTATTCGCGGGCAACTGCCTCGGCAAATTCCGTACCGTCACCGATCACCATCACATCGGCCTCCGACGCCTCATTGCCGAGCAATGAATCTCTCACATACCCTCCCACAACAAAAGCTTCAATCTTCTCCCGGTCAGCAAGCTTTCCGATGCTGATCAGAACTTTGTTACTGATATTGATCTTCCTCGACGGCATTCAGATCGTAACTGTCCGGATCGAGATGTTCTCTTCTTCATCATCTTCATCCGGAATTGAAATAATGTTGTACTTTCTGACAGGATCGTCAGAGATAGGTATCATGCATGCTGAGCTGTTGACAAACGTGATGCCTTCCCTTACATAAACTGAATTGTGATGAGTGTGTCCGTGCAGTACCATTTCCACTCCGCCTTTCCTTAGCGCTTTCAGAAACTTCTTAGGCTTATGAAATTTCATCTTATATGAAATGGCATCTATCCATGCGGCATGTGCGGGAAAGTCCGCTACATCTTCCGGACTGCTGAAGTGGTGGTGAATCAAAACGATCTTTGTCTTTCCTTTCAGTCCGTCACTTTTCATGATCTTCTCAAGTTCGTTGAGCTTTTCCTTTGAGATGCCGCCGTTTGAGCCTTCAGGATTCTCTTCAGGCGACCAACTTATCATGGAGTTGATTCCTATCAGCGCCGCTTTTCCGAGAATCTTCACAAAAGGAAATGCCGGCTCGTTTTCAAATGCACCGGAGAATATTTCAAGGAACTGCGCCTCTGTTTTCTCAGTGTCTGTGTTCTTGCAGATCAAAGGGAATCTGAAGGAGTCTATACCCGGAGGCGCACCGCCGTAGATGTCGTGATTCCCGGGAACAACGCTCAGTTTGGCGGGTGCAACTAAAGAGAAGTGAGCAAATATTTCTTTTGCATACGCAAGATCTTCGGGGACAGGGTTCTCTGCAATGTCACCGGTTACGGCAATGTGACTGCATTCATTCTCTGAAATATCTTCCAGCAGTTTCAGCAGAAGTTCTCCCCTGCCTTTGCTGTCGTCAAGACTAAGATGCAGATCCGAGATGTGGGCAATTTTTAACATCAGCTTCCGGATTCAATTTTTTCTACAATAATGTTTGCGACTTCAAGCGCCTGCAATCCGTCTTCCAGAGTTACCAGCGGCTCGGTATCGTTTGCTATGGAATCAAAGAAAAGATTAAGCTCATACTTCAGTGAGTTGACTTCCTTAACCTGCGGCCTGTCATACACTATGCTGAACTTCTTTCCGTCTTTCTCAAAGCCCGTTAGCGCAAAACCGCCCGCTGTTTCCGCGGCTTCCGAGAGCCTGAAGACTTCCGATGAATTCTGAAGAAAATCAATTGAGATGTATGCATTTTTCTGGAACAGCCGCATCTTTCTCATTTTGTTCTGCGAAATTCTCGAAGCCGTGATGTTGGCAACACAACCGTTCTCAAATCTGATCCTTGCATTGGCAATGTCTATCTTGTCTGTGATTATCGCCACGCCGTTTGCGTCAATCGCCTTAACCGGCGACTTGACCAGATTCAGAATGATGTCAATGTCATGTATCATGAGGTCCTGTATCACAGAGACATCGGTGCCGCGCGGATTGAACTGCGACAACCTGTGAGTTTCAATGAACAATGGAGCAAGGCTGTAGTCCTCAAGCGAAAGTATTGCGGCATTGAATCTCTCAATGTGCCCGATCTGAACTTTGACCTTCTTCCCTTGGGCAATTTCAAGCAGTTTCTCTGCCTGCTCAGTGGTTTCGGTTACGGGCTTTTCGATAAAAGTGTTCACTCCCTTTGAGATTGACGCCGAGGCAATATCGAAGTGAGTTGAGGTCGGAGTCACGATCACAACTGCATCCGATTCCTCCAGGGCTTCTTCAACAGACCCGAATGCTTTTATGCCGTAAGTCTCTGATGCGGCCGAGTTCTTAACAGGGTCCGTATCGAAGGCTCCCGAAAGCTCAATGCCGCTTCTTTCCTTTGCAATTTCATTTATCAGCTTCAGGTGAATGCTCCCAAGATGCCCCAGGCCGATCACTGCTGTTCTTATTTTATTCATACTCTGTCTGAAGGCTCCGCATGTATCATTACATTTGCAAGCCTTGGATAGTTGTTCTTTAGATTAAGAAAGATCCTGCTTTCGAGAGTTGTCACAATGTCATGAACTTCATCAAAAGAATAGTCATCCTTGAAAACGCAGTTCATTGAGACCCTTATCCTGCCGTTGGTGCTCACTACCTGTATCTCACTGCTTGAAAGCACGTCCGTGCAGTCTTCGAGAATATTCCTGACCTCCCTTACAAGTTCATTTGAGTTTGCGGTGATGTCACGGGTATCGTAAACTATGTCGCTCGGCTCGTCAATGTGTATCTTAAGGTGCGATATCACATCGATCTGATCCTTTATCTGTTTCTCAAGCTCGGTGATCGAGTTGTGCGCGGCGTACAGGTCGTTTGTATGCCCGATCTCAACATGCAGTTCGGAGTAAATTTCGTTGTCGATCCTGTGCGAGAAAATGTCATGGCATTTGAAACCTGCTTCGCTTACGATCATTCTGATCTTGTCATTGATTGTTTCATTCTTTGTGATTACCGGCTCTGAGTGAATTACAACATCGCTGTTTGGCACTATCTCCCTTACATTCCTTTCTACGCTGTCCATTATGTCATGTGCTTTGGAAAAAGGAACGAGCCTGCTTATCTCAATTGTCATGTCAATGAAGTTGACAGACCCGGCATTTCTGATGCGGATATTCTTAATTCCTTCCACACCCTTCACAAGCAATGTCTCGTATCTCAGTTTCTCATACAACCCCTCCGGAATTCTGTCCATTAGGGAATCGAATGACTTCCTGGCAAGGTCAAATCCGAGTTTGAGAATGATGACGGTAACAGCAAGAGCGGCAATCGTATCAGCGATCTTGCTCACGCCGAGATATGTCAGTATCAATCCGATAATAACGATTGACGAGCTGAGAATATCAACGGAAAAGTGCAGTGCGTCAGCTTCAAGCGCTCTCGAATTTGTTTCCTTTGCAACCTCCCTCAGCGCCTTTGCCCTGAAATAATCAATTACCATTGAAACAATCAGCGCGAGAATTATCCAGATGCTTATGTTCAGTTCAACTTCAGGCCTTATGAACAGACGCTGTATTGCTTCATAGATTATGTATGCCGATGTAATGAAAAGTATGAAAACCTGGAACAAGGCTGAAAAGCTCTCAATCTTCTCATGGCCGTAATTGTGGTCCTTATCAGGCGGCTTCGAGGAATAGCGGACGGATATGATAGTGACAATGGCAACAAAAATGTCTATGCCCGAGTTGAACACTTCAGACAGAACACCGAGACTGCCGCTCACATACGCCGCCACTACCTTTATAAGCGTAATGACTATTGCGGCCGTCAGTGACTGGCGGGCTACCCTGTTTTTCTTTTCAAACTGATGAACGGATGACTCACTCATACGGCTTAAGCTTATTGCTCAATTCCTCAGCTCCCTTCTGCTGAACCTTTGCGCATAGAATACACCTGCAATGGTAACTGATGCTCCAATGATGAAAAAATATGAGAATTTTTCCTTTAATAATAACCATGAAAAAAAGATTGTGATGACAGGCGAAAGGTTGGTCATCGTAGTCAGCGTGCTTGTTTCTATTATTTTGGTTGAATAGCTGTAAAGGAAGTAACTCCCGAAAGCAACAAGGATCGTGAGATGCAGGTACGCGAGCAAAGTCATAATATCGGAAGACTGGAAGCTGAGGTTCTTTACATCATAAAGAAATATCGGAATGAACATTATTATCCCGATCGTAAATGAAACTGTCTGCGTCTTGAGCGCTCCGTATTTTGTAACCATGTCGCGGCTGAGCGCAAGATATACTGACCATGAAGCCACGGCAAGGAACAGCAGAGTGTCACCTGCAAGGTAGCTCACACCTGGCTTTGACGGAGAGACTATATTCTCATAGAAGATTATGAAGATGCCTGCTATGGTAAGTGAAATTGAGGCAAGCTTGCCTCTGTCAAACTTTTCTGAACCGAATCTGACCGACATAAGATATATCAAAAGCGGAGTGCTTGCATACAGAACACCGGAATGTGATGCTTCGGAAAGGCTGATTCCGACCAGGAAGCAAAACTGATTGATCGGAATTACAAGCGCTCCGAGCAAAATGAACCTCCCGATATCTTCCCTGCCGATCTTAAGGCCGACATTCATGAAGCGCGCAACTATCAGCAGCATGATAGTCGCAGCACCAAATCTTAAGAAGGCAAGTGAGAGCGGTGAAATGGAATTCACAGCGTATTTCGCTGCAATGGGAGTGAATGCGGCGGTAAAAGTAAGAAACAGGACCAGAAGTGCTTTCTTCATCTGTTATCCGCCGCAATATTTTTCTGACTTATTGTTCAGGCCGAAAGAAGAAGGATCACTTTTCCTTCTTCTGAGAAAGCATTGCCTTTGTTCTCGCTTTCCTGATCTTTGCTTTCTTTCTGTGCTTGCCGATTACTTTCTTCTTGGGTTTGTTCATTCAGTTTTTTGATTATTATGCAATTGTCACTTTGTTTTCAAGATAAACATCCTGTATCGCGTTCAGCAGTTCTACTCCCTTGTTCATTGGCTTCTGGAATGCCTTCCTTCCGGAAATCAGCCCCATGCCGCCTGCCCTTTTGTTTATCACCGCCGTTTTCACTGCTTCGCTTAGATCTGACTCGCCTTTCCCTGTTGACGCGCCGCCCGAATTGATCAGCCCGCATCTTCCCATGTAGCAGTTTGCAACCTGATACCTGGTGAGATCTATCGGATTGTCTGATGAGAGCTTCTCGTAAACAAGCTTGTGAGTCTTGCCGAAGCTTAGCGCATTATAGCCGCCGTTGTTTTCGGGAAGCTTCTGCTTGATTATGTCTGCTTCAATGGTTACTCCGAGGTGATTCGCCTGGCCTGTAAGGTCGGAGGAAACGTGATAGTCCTTGTCGCCCTTCACATTGAATGCCGAATTTCTGAGATAACACCAAAGTATTGTAACGAGGCCGAGCTCGTGCGCATACTCAAACGCTTCGGACACTTCCTGCAACTGCCTGCCTGACTCGTCTGAACCGAAGTATATTGTAGCTCCTACCGCCACCGCGCCCATGTCAAATGCCTGGTCAATAGAGCCGAACATGATCTGATCATACTTGTTCGGGTAGCTGAGAAACTCATTGTGATTGATCTTAACTATGAACGGTATCTTGTGAGCATACTTTCTTGCAACCGAACCAAGCACTCCGAGAGTTGATGCAACAGCATTGCATCCGCCTTCAACTGCAAGCTTAACAATGTTCTCAGGATCGAAGTAGATCGGTTCAGGTGCAAAGGAAGCACCGGCTGAATGTTCAATTCCCTGATCAACCGGCAGGATAGAAACATATCCTGTCCCTGCAAGCCTTCCTGTATTATATATCAACTGCATGTTTCTGAGGACATTCGGCGACCTGTCTGAGTCTTTCCACACCCTGTCAACAAAATCATTTCCGGGAAGATGTAACATCTCATATGGTATTGTGTTGCATTTGTGCGTAAGCAGCCCTTCGTTTTCCTTTCCAAGGATTTCTTTGATTTTTTCGATCATGTTGTTAAGGTTATTTGTTTGATGTTGATGTGTACTTTCCCACTTTCAGATAATGCATAATACTCTGCGCTGAGATCAAGCTCAACACTCCGGATAAATCCCAAAGCAATTGCCTTTCCTTCCGCAATCACAGTGCTTGAGATGAATCCGCACTCATTTCTGTCAGTCCTGAAGATTTTCATTCCCGGCAACAGATGTTCATCCGACTCTATCCTGACCATTGCTTTAGGTACCTTATTCTGCGAATCAAGTCTCGCGATGACTTCCTGTCCTACATAACACCCCTCTGTAAAGGATACATACTTTTTCAGGCCGCATTCAAGTGGATTTGTTTCCTCATTGAATTCCCAGGGCGCCTCCGGACGGGCATTTCTGATCCGCATTACCTCGTAATCAATGCACGTCTGCAAGTTTCTGTTACCAAGTGCATTTCTTATTCTGTGAGACTCCTCAAGCGGACAAATTATATTGACAGACTCAAATCCAAGATCGTCTTTGTAACTGACAAACAATTCGGAATCGCTTTCGCCGTTATCATAGCCTTCAAACTCTCCTGACAGCAAATTGACCGCCTCTTCCAATCCTTCTCCAGACAGAATAATGCTCACATGCTTCACATCGCACTTCTCAATTGTCACATCGTCAATCACAATATACTTGCTGAGATATTCGAGCGTTTTATCTTCGTAGCAATATGATGTCTTCAGAAAAAATCCCCAGGGTCTCCGGAAGACGTCGAGAACATCCATTATCCTGCCTTTGTCATTCAGAAGCACAGTCCTCAAATGTTCTCCAACTTTAATCCCGGTGACTTTTGCTGTTGTCATCCTGTTGAGAAAGTCTAAGCAGTCATTTCCTTTTGCTTTCAACAATCCATTGTACTGAAGAAAGTAGTTCAATTATCTACTCCGCTATTTTCAATACTATTACAACGGCTAGCACAGACATCAGTATCACTCCCGCCGCAATGAGTAATTTCCATAAAAACTCCGGCTTTCCCTGCTCATGCTTTCCATTTTCAGGCTGAAATGTATTTTGCGTTTTGCTTGGATCAGGGGCAATGTTATGGGGATATGACGATTCCGAACTCATGAATTCAAATATAGCCATAATCGTTAAGATTTTAAATGCACCGCCAACTGCGGGGGCAATTAACACTGACTACCTGTGCAAGCGAATTCAATCTGATCTCCTGAAGCATTGCAACACATCTTTATAATTTGCCGTAGGCATTGTACTTTTGCTTCCCGGGTATTATGATATTTGGGATGAGGTGTACGGATGAATTATGACATAGGGGGGATTGTGGTGAATGATCCTACTCTGACAAATCTTGATAAATCAATTGAATCTGTAAGCCGAGTTGAATATTTTGCCAAAACCAAGTAAACTTAAGGAGGAAATATGAGATCACTTCACATTGCTCTTGTTCTCTTATTGCTGACAATTGCGTACGGCTGCAGCAACGACAGCACTTCAGGTTCAGGCGGCATTGGCCCTGGCGGCGGTACGGGAGGAGGTTCTATTACTTTTCAGATGACAGGACAGGGCGACATCAACAGCTACACGTTCGGCTTCAAACCAAGCGTTGACACCAAGCTTTCGAAACTCATCGCTGCAGTGCCGAATCTGCAGTTCTTCGATACACTTACAAATCAGAACACTGCTTACGTTTTCAGCAAGGATACCACGTATACGTTGGATCCTTATCAGGGCGTGCAGACCGGGCAGGCCTGGCAGTTCACATTTACTGGCAATATTGTCAGCAATAATCAGGCTTACACTGTTACAAGCAACTTCACAATTCCATAAGCTGAATTGATTGCAGATGGGAAACCCAAAATTTTCTCTAAATCAAACCTACAAAACAAAATGAAGAACATCGTAACGATTCTTGCAATTGCGATTGTAATTGGGATAGCCGGTTCTGCCAATGCTCAAAGGGTTCTAATGGGACCAAGGCTTTCAGGTAACTTCAATATTTACAACCAAAAAGGTCTGACAGGCACATGGAACGGACTTGGTGTAGGGGTCGGAGGTCAGATTGACGTATTATTCAACAAGACTGTCGGAATACTCGGTAACCTGACAGTGTTTGACATGAAGAACTTTTCAAACACACAAACAACAAACAACGTAACGACCGATCAGGCATATTCACTTTCATATGCAACAATTGACGTGATGTTCCAGGCAAATTTCAGTAATTACTACTTTGCCGCAGGCCCGACGCTTGGCGTTAAACTGAATTCAAGCGGCGAGATCACACAAACGGCTACAGGACAGGCTCCGGTAGTACAGGCAAGCAATATAGAAACCAAATCAACGGTCTTCAACATTACTGCCGAAACAGGATACAATATTCCGCTCAGCCCGGATATGTATCTCGGTACTTCACTTGGAGTGAATATTCCGCTTTCAAGCACATATAATACGCCGGGAATTGACAACAGCATTCTCTCGCTGAAGCTCGGTGTCGCTCTGAAGTTCAGGATCTGACCACAGGAAATTTATTTAGATCAGGCCGGATGGAAAAATTTCATCCGGCTTTTTTGTGCCCTGAATTGCCCGCACAGACGATCTTAGGGCTTTAATTGAAAGATCATATTCCTTATATTGCAGATCAATTTTCAAGCATTTAACCTTACAATGTCAAAGCAAACACACTCCGATGAAAAGCTGATCGCCACTTATTATAAGGCGGTTGATTTTTTTGAAAAGAACAAGAAGCACGTATATACTGCGCTCACAATTTTGGTTATCGCAGTGGCTGGGATAATACTTCTTGTCAACAGGAACAAAGCAAACAATGAAAATGCGGGTGTTGCAATTACCCTCATTAAAAGGGCTTACGAAAACAATGACTTTCAGCAGGCAATAAGCGGTGATACGCTGGGCAATATAAAGGGGCTCCAGTATATTGTTGACGAATACGGCTCAACCGAGAACGGCCAGACAGCCAAGTTGATGCTTGCAAATTGTTATTACAACCTGAGGGACTTTGACAAGGCGGAAAAGTACTACAAAGACTATTCGGGCTCCAATCCTGTTCTCAAAGCCTCTGCCGTAGCCGGGGAAGCTTCGGTCAGCGAGGCAAGGCAGAAATTTGATGAGGCGGGAAAGTCCTATGAAAAAGCTGCGGCACTGGATGCTAAGAACCCGTTCAATGATCAGTATCTTTTTTATGCGGCAAAGAGCTATCTCAAGGCAAATGACTCAAAGAAGGCCAGGGATCTGTTTGACAAGATCAAGAAAGACTATCCAAAGTCAAA
>CAZTQR010000052.1:0-23559 GCA_964615795.1 uncultured Ignavibacteriaceae bacterium | reverse complement strand
GGGCGATTTTTCTTTGGAGCTTTCTTTTGATCGTTCAAAAGAAAGCGGTTAACTTCCTTCGGTTAGGATCACCGCTGCAGATCGCAATCGTAAGCAAATTGTTTTGGACAAGCATGCCACTCAAGCCTGTGTGAAGCTTAACAGGATCAACAGTGTATTTTTGACATATCCATGACAATTGTCTCCGGCATTAGCTGTAGTTTTGAATAAACGCGATCATGAAAACAGGATTAGCCATATCGGTATTGCTGTTGTCCATTCTCAGCTGCCCGGTCTATTCACAGCAGAGCAATTTCAGAATGGGACTGCTTGGCGGCGCAAGCATTAACAGGCTTCTTTACAATTTTGATGACGAAAGCGGATTCCTTGATGCATCATATTCAGGCAAGTACAGGGCAGCATTCAGTTTCGGGATATTTGCAGAATATGAACACACCAATAACCTGGGTTTGAAACTCCAGTTGAATTACACAATCAAAGGCGGCATTCTGGAAAAAACAGTCAGGTACGACAACCGCGTCAGGTATTTTCAGTTTTCATTGCTTCCGCAGTATGACATTCATATTTTGGAGAATGAATACGACGACATTTTTTATCTGAATGCCGGAGGTTACATGGCATTCATGGTTCAGAGTGTGGAGAGCATTCTTTACAACGGGAATGAAACAGAGAGATTGATCACAAGCAGGATCAAAGGCACGGATGCCGGTTTGTCATTCGGAATCGGGATCATTGCCCGGCATTTCATAATAGATGCGAGCTACAGCCATGGCCTTTCCAATATTCTTGCTGATTCTGTTCATTCAGATCTTCTCAGCATTAAGAATATGAACTTCATCTTTTCCATCGGATACGGAGGAGGATTATAAAATGAAAATTCTCAGAAGTGCACTGTTTGTCACAGGCTTGCTGATCTATCTGCCTTTGGTTCTGAATCCCGAATGCCCGGGAAGTTCAGGGCAGGTTTCTCCGCTCAGCGGTTCATGGAATTTTGCTTTCACTTACGAGAACGGCAGGGTATTTTCTAACAGCATTGTCAATGTTGAGCTTGACGGCAGCATTTGCGGAAAGGTCAGGGTTAATGACACGGGCGAGACATTCTATGTTACGGGAGAGGCCGGTTACGGGTATGACTCGGATTTCACAGGCAGATTCTCCGATGCATGCGGCAATCTGGGGTATGTCACTTCAGAATTCAAAGGTACATTATCTGAACTACTTGGTGCAGGATTCGGATCGGGAAGTTTCTCATTCACGCAGAAGAATCCTGATTACAAAGGCACATGGCAGGCAAAGAGAAACTGATCACTCTGTTCTTATAGCCATTCCTGACTGTAGGCAGAGCAAACCTATAGCCATCAAGGCGATCAGGTTCCATAGATCTGCGTAAGTTTCCGGCAACTCTCAAAGGCATCTCAAAAATACGGGGGTTATTATCATGTTATATTTATGGAGATCCGGTTTGCTAACAATTGTTGCAATGATAATGTGCATGCCGCTTAAGGCACAGACCATTGACTTTGACAGGCTTGTGAAAGGAAAAATGTATGAATTTCTGCTGACGGATAATTCTGTCATAATCGGGAAACTTGTCTCTGTGGACAATTCATCCGTAACGATAATGCAAGATTCAGCAAAGAAAACGAAGATCAATAAACAGCTCATAAAAGATGTAGCCGTTCCTGAAGTCTGGAACATCAAAGACAGCAGTAATGTGACGGCAAGCCTGAGGGACGGCAGTATAGTAAAGGGAATGGTACTCAGTTCGGACGACAATTCCATTACACTGAAGCTCTCCGGAGGGAGCGTGCTCAGGATATTGCGCAGCGAGATAGAAAGTCTGGATTTCGAGACAGGCATTTACACTCCGTTTGCAGACCCCAACACAACAAGGCTTCTGTTCGGGCCGACGGGAAGAACGCTTAAGCAGGGTGAAGGATATTTTTCCGTGGTTGAGATCTTCTTTCCCATGGTAGCTTACGGCATAACGGATTATATATCCCTGTCCGGAGGCATATCTTTAGTCCCGGGAATCAGCGATCAGCTCTATTATCTCAATCTGAAGGGAAGGCCTTTGCATCTTGAGAACTTTGACCTTTCTGCAGGAGCGATGTATTCAAATATCACGGATGAAGACGCAAGCGGCTTGTTCACGGTTTACACTGCAGGTACGATCGGGAATGCGAAGAACTCACTTACACTCGGCACCGGACTCGGGTTCGAATCCGAAGGCGGAAACAGCTCGGGCGCTCTGTTCCTGATCGGCGGCGATGTGCAGGTATCCCGCTCCATTAAACTCATAACGGAAAACTGGCTCTACCCTGCCGATGACGGTGCATATGTTCTTTCTTTGGGTGCAAGATTTTTCGGCAGACAGCTTGCGGCTGACTTCGCACTCGTTTATCTGACAGACAATGACGGGGAATCAATAAGCGGCTTTCCATTCATACCCTGGCTGGGACTTCATTTCATCTTCTGAGAGCAATGGAGTTATTACTTGTCTTCAGCGGAGTGCTGATGTGAAGACCATAGTTAATTTAGTGTGGGTAGACCCTCATTCAGAAAAGCCACATTGCGAACTCAGAACCCGGCTGTGTTTGATTTGTATTACCGGTAAACAACACAATCTGCATCGAAACACCTCATCCGAGATTAGTCAGAAACCCTGTGCCGAGAAGGATTAGTATCAGAATTCCGAGCAATATCCTGTACACTATGAAGATCATGTTGGATCTTGTGCGGAGATAATTGAGGAGAAACTCGATGGAATAATATCCGACTATTCCGGATACCACTGTAGCAATGATAAGCCCCGCAAGACTCTCGTCAAGCAGTATGTGCCGCTCTTTGTACAGCTCGTAAATCCCGCTCAGGAATATTGCAGGAAGGCTCAGCAGGAAGGAGAATCTCGCCGCGTCATCACGCTTCAGCCCGCGGAACAGCCCTGCCGTTATGGTCACGCCGCTTCGCGAACTTCCGGGTATCAATGCCAGCGCCTGCGCCAGCCCGATGATGATCCCGTCCTTAATCGTCATCTGCCCTATACCCTTCGATTTTGAACCGCGCTTTTCGGCAATGAAGAGCAGAACAGCAAGCAGTATCAGAGCGGCGCTAATCACATACAGTCCGCGTGCCTCGCCTTCGATGAACTTCTTGAAAAGCAATCCGCACACACCTATAGGTATCGTTCCCACTATGATGAGCATGAGTATTCTGGATTCGTTGTTGTTTGCAACGTCTCTTCTTTTCAGGGCATTCCTGAATCCGTCAACTAGGAAGATTATGTCTTTGCGGAAATAAATGATGGTGGCAATGAGCGTGCCGATCTGTATTACGGCTGTGTAAGCGGCGCCGATATCTTTCCACCCGAAGAATGCGGGCACAACGCGCAAATGTGCGGTACTGCTTATCGGAAGAAATTCCGTAATTCCCTGTATGATGCCGAGTACGACTGCTTTTAGGATCTCTTCCAAGTCATCGGTTTAGTGTTTGCGGGCAGAAGCCTGCAACAGGTCAGACATCTATGTTTGCGTACTTTGCGTTCTCCTCAATGAACTTCCTCCTCGGTTCCACTTCTTCTCCCATAAGTACCCTGAACATCTTATCCGCCGCGGCGGCATTCTCGTTTGTTACAAGAAGTATGGTCCTGGTCTCGGGATTCATCGTGGTTGACCACAATTGCTCGGGATTCATTTCTCCGAGCCCCTTGAACCTTGATATGACTGCTCCCTTCGGCTCTGTCTTTGCCTGCGCCGGAACTTCCTCCGCCGCTTCTTCTGCTTCACCGTTGGTTATTACCGACTTCTTGTCGATCTTCAGCGACTTCAGTATCTCATCCCTTTCGCTTTCATCATAAGCATAATACTCGTTCTTTCCGCGCTTGATCTTGTAAAGCGGCGGCTGTGCAATGTAAAGCCGCTGAGTATCAATGATCTCGCGCATGTGCCTGTAGAAAAATGTAAGCAGAAGAGTACGGATGTGGGAACCGTCAACGTCGGCGTCGCACATGAGGATGATCTTGTCGTACCTTATCTTTGACTCGTCGAACTCATCCGAGTTTCCAAGCCCCGCACCTATTGCTGTAACGATCGATCTTATCTCCTCATTCTCAAGAATCTTGTTTATTCTTGCCTTCTCTACGTTAAGTATCTTTCCCTTCAGGGGAAGTATGGCCTGAAACCGCCTGTCCCTTCCCTGTTTTGCAGAGCCCCCTGCGGATTCACCCTCAACAAGGTAAAGCTCGCATTGCGCGGGATCCTTTATTGAACAGTCCGCAAGTTTTCCGGGCAGTCCCGAGATCTCAAGCGCATTCTTTCTTCTTGTTAGCTCGCGCGCTTTCCTTGCGGCTTCACGCGCCTCGGCGGCACGCAGGCATTTCTCGAGTATCTTCTTTGCCACCGAAGGATTTTCTTCCAGGTAGTTGCCAAGCTGTTCACCCGTAATTGACTGCACAATCCCTTTCACTTCGCTGTTGCCGAGCTTCGTCTTTGTCTGCCCTTCAAACTGCGGCTCCGGCACCTTTGTGCTTATTACGCATGTGATGCCTTCCCTGAAATCATCTCCTGTGAGAGTGATCTTGTCCGATTTCAGGATCCCGTTCTTTGTGCCGTAATTGTTCAGAGTCCTCGTGAGCGCCGCCTTGAATCCCTCAAGGTGTGTTCCGCCTTCGTGAGTGTTGATGTTGTTGACGAATGTGTAGATGCTCTCGTTGTATGACTCGTTGTACTGAAATGCGATCTCAAGCTGAACATTCTCCCTCTCTCCGCTTACGAAGATCGGCTTTCCTGAGATTGACTTCTCAGACTCGTCAAGATATTTTACAAAATCAACAAGGCCTCCCTTGAAATGAAACTCCTCTTCCTTCTTCGTATCCTCACGTTCATCCCTTATCGTGATCGAAAGGTCCTTGTTAAGATACGCAAGCTCGCGCAACCTCTCTTCAAGAGTCTCATACTTGAAACTGATGTTTTTGAATATTTCCTTGTCCGGATAGAATGTAACCTTTGTGCCGGTCTTCTTTGCCTGTCCGGTAACTTTCACATTTGCTTCGGGAACTCCGCGCCTGTAACGCTGAAAGTAAACCTTGCCGTCCCTTACAACTTCTGCTTCCATCCATTCGCTCAGTGCATTCACTACAGACACACCGACTCCGTGAAGCCCGCCCGAGACTTTATACGTATCACGGTTGAACTTTCCTCCCGCATTCAGCTGAGTCATTACAACTTCCAATGCAGATTTCTTTTCGGTAGGATGAATGTCTGTCGGAATTCCTCTGCCGTTATCGGTCACAGTTACCGAACCGTCCTTCTTAAGCGTAAGTGTGATCTTATCGCAGAATCCCGCAAGGGCCTCGTCAATCGCGTTGTCAATCACTTCGTAAACAAGGTGGTGCAGGCCTCTTGACGAAATGTCTCCGATATACATCGCCGGTCTTTTTCTTACGTGCTCAAGGCCTTTAAGCACCTGTATGTCTCCGGCGCCGTATTTTGACTCTTTGATCTCTTCTTTATTCTTTGCCATTTTTCATTTAAGACTTCTTACACAAAAATTATTTCTTTTATCAGATTTTTATTCAGATGTTTGTTGAGACTATCCATTATCTCACTCTTCCGGAGAGATAGTTCATACCTCCATGCAGCATTCTCAACGCTTACAAGCAGTTTGTTCTTCCTCAGCTCAACGGGCGTTGAATATGCCGCTATTGTTTCTCCAACCGAGTCTTTCCACACTTCAAGTATCTTCATCTCGTGAAGCCTTGCATCAAGTCCGAAATGGCTCATGAAATCATCAAGCTCATCCGCAAGGCAGACGGCCCTCTTGAACCTCACTTTTGTATCAAACGGCTTGTGCTTCAAAGCGCGCTTTCCCTTCAGTTACATTGAATGATGAAATTTCATCGTTGCCGTAAAACCTCTTCATCTTGTCTATGTGCGTATGGTCTGCAGTAGTAAGAAATATCTGTCCGTAATCCCTGAGATGAGAAACTATCTGAGCCACTCTTGAATGATCCAGTTCAGAAAGTATGTCATCAAGCAGCAGCACCGGCGCTGTTGACTTTTCAGCTTTTAGATATTCATACTCCGCAAGCTTCAGCGCTACAAGGAAAGTCTTATGCTCTCCCTGCGATGCAAAATTTCTCAGCAGAAACTTCTCTCCGTCCTTCTGCATGCTGAATACGTAATCATCTCTTTGCGGGCCGCAGAGCGTAATGCCTCTTGAGATCTCTTCCTGCCTGCTCTCTTCGAACCTCATCAGGAATCTGTCGCTCAATCCGCTGACGTCTTCAACCGTGCCAAAAGCTTCCGAAGAGTAATCTATGAAAGCACTCTGCCCGCCGGTGATGAGAAACGAGAAGCTCCTTTCAAAATGCTTCTCATATTCATGCAGGAACCTGAGCCTCCGTCCGACAACATCTGCAGATACGGCAGAAAGTTTCTCATTGAAGCTCGAAAGCATCCCCGAAAATCCTGCATCATCGTATCTTCGTCCCTGCAAACCGCTTCTCAGAAGTGCGTTCTTCTGCTTCAGCAATCTTCCAAGCTCTTTCAGCCGCTGCAGATAGACCGGGCTTGCCTGCGAGATCATAATGTCAAAATACTTCCTTCTTTCTGACGGCGTACCGTATGTAACCGCAAGGTTTGCCGGAGAAAGAAACACCACAGGATATCTTCCGAAGATCTCCGATGAAAAAGAACTTACCTTCTCTTTGTTTCTGTGAACCGTCTTCGCCCTCACTTCTGTATCGTATGCAACCGAGATCCTTTCGCTGTTGCCCGAATCATTTACAAATCTGCCCTCGATACTGAACCCCTTGCATCCCAGCCTTACGCAGTCGGCCTCGTGACTGCCCAGAAAACTCTTGCCGAACGTGAGCAGTGAAACCGCTTCCAGTATGTTCGTCTTTCCCTGTCCGTTGTTTCCGTAAATGAAGTTGAACTTCGGATTGAACTCAAGCTGTTGCTCTGCGTAGTTCCTGAAATCCCTCAGGATGATCCTGTTCAAGATCATCGGACATTCCCGTTCATAATTTTGTCAACGATCATCTGCGGATTTGCTTTCGGAAATACCGTGCTGAAAATTTCTTGAGCTTCTGTGGAAATGCCTTTGATGATACAGTCTATCCTACCCTTACCGGCATGATCAATTCCGTAAACACTTCGTTTTCGGACTGTTCATCCGGCTGTGCTATGGCGGCCTTTGAAGGACTGCCGAAACTTATCTCAACTATGTCTGTCTCTATCTGACTCAATGCTTCTCTCACAAAGAGCCCGTTGAATGCAATAGTAAATGCCTTACCGTCCATCTCATCCGAGCCTGACCTGCTCGAAAATGAGCAGTCAATTGATTCTTCTCCCTCTGATCCCACTTCGGGATTGTCCGTCTTGATTGTAAGGTTGTCCGATGCAATTTCAAGTATCACGCGGTTCGTATTCGGATTGGCAAGAATAAGCGCCCTGTTCAGTGATTCAAAGAATTCATTCCTGTTTATCTTGAGCAGTTTGTCGTTGTTAGTCGGAATTACATTCTCGTAGTTGGGGAACGTCTCTCCAAGAAGTTTTGAGAATACTTCATACTCGCCGAAGTGAATGAGAAGATCCTTGTCATTGAAAGCGATCACAGCTTTGTCATCCGTAAGCAGTCTTACAAGAAGCGATGCTGTCCTTAGCGGTATCACGATCTTTTCTTCGGCTGTACCGTCAATGCTGATGTCTGACCTTGAGATCCTGGAAAGTCTGTAGCTGTCTGTGGCAACGAATTTCACTTCCTTCTTTCCGACTTCCATAAGGATTCCCATCATGTTTCTCTTGAGCTCTTCAGTGTTTGCGGCATGTATGACTTTCGCGAGGCACCTCTTCAGCCCGGAGCCCTTGAAATTCAGCTCACGGAGGTCTTCCGTTATCTCCGGCTGTGGGAAGTCATCCGGCGGCTCGCCGCTCATGGTGTATTTGCCCTTTTTGGTCTTGATCGTGAGCCTGTTCTTGTCATTCACTTCAAAGGAAAGGTCATCCGATGGCAATGTCCTCGAAACATCAAAAAGCTTCTTGGCGGGGATTGCGGCCTTGCCGTCAGCTTTGCCGTTGACTTCGATCTTTGTCCTTATGAATGTATCAAGGTCAGATGCCATCAGTGTGAGCTCTTTGCCGTTAAGCTCAAAAAAAATGCTTCCTAAGAGCGGAAGCGTTGACCTGGCAGGAACGATCGAATTCAGATGAGCAAGACACTCAGAAAGCTTATCTCCTTTGACGGTGAATTTCATCAGCGAAGTGTTAGTTTTTGTTGTGTTAAAATACGAATTGAGCGAAGCATATTCAATGAATTGAATGCTGTCAGGGCGTTCATACCCGCTCCGGGAGGTCTGATACCGGTTTCTCTGAACCGTGCGCATTTCAACACGCTTGCTCTTAACTTTTTGATCTCCAATGCCTATTTTGACGGCAAAATTTTCCGCATGAAGTTCAAACACATTTTACTGCCGGCGGTTATGCTTTTACTTGCCGGCTCGGCGCAGTCGCAGACTCAGAAATGGTCCTCGCTTGAATACAGCCACTGGAGCGGCCCGGTGTCTCCGGAGTATCAGTACAATTACAGGATCATCATAAGTTATGACGGCTCGGCAAACGTTACTTACAAAGACGCCAACGGCGAGGTCTTCAGGGAATTTAAGATACCTTCCAACAAGAAGGGTATGAAGAAGCTTAAGAAAGCGCTTAAGAACAGCAAGGTCTTTGATGTGCCTGCGGAAAGTATGAAGAGTGATCAGACTTTGATCGGCGGCGCTGAAAGTAAACTTGTGATAACGCTCTGGCAGGACCCTCTGCTTGACCAGCCGCCGGGAAGGATTGAGATCCCTTCTCAGGTGAAGGATGAATACAAAGATGGAATTGAAAAGCTTTACGCGACGATCAAAAGCCTTGTGCCCGAAGAGATCAGATCCGAAACCAAAATAAATTGAACCATAAAATGACCATAAAATCGACCGCTGCATTCATCATCGTTCTGCTCATGTCTTCAACTGCGCTTGCTCAGTTTGAATGGGAGAAGCTCGCATACTACCATTCAACCGGAAACACAACTCCCGACATTCAGAGCAGTTATCAGATAGAACTGCATGAATCCGGCAACAGCAAGCTTGAGTACACGAAATACGGCAAGACGAACATCTATGAGTTTACGCCTTCATCCTCAGGATTACGCAGGATCGACAGAATGATTCATTCATCGGGAGTGCTTGATGCAGACACGGCCGACCTCAGGGGAGACGGTGAATTCAAGCCGGGTCCGGTTTACCTGCTTACAATATTTCTCGATAAGCCGACGGGATATAAGAAGAGAAAGCACCCTTCCGTCATAATACAAACAGAGGTGGATAAGAAGTACAGAGAGAAGGCCTTCAGGATCTATGAAGAAATGGAATCAGTGGTTCCCCCCGAGATCTGGGCAAAGGCATACGAGGATGCCGAAAAGAATTCCGCGAAATGAAATTCCTCAGTCCGCCTTTTTGAGTGAGTAGCTGTCTTTGGAGTCAAGAACTTCAAAGCCGAGATCCCTTATCTTGTTGCGAAGTTCATCCGCGCGGGCAAAATCCTTAACCCTCTTGGCTTCAAGTCTTTCATCGGCAAGCCGCACCACTTCCTCCGGAGCGGATTCTGTCTGCTCCGGCACAGCTTCGTCAAGCCTGAGTCCGAGGACCCTGTCGAAGTCGTAAGCAAGCTTCAGCCTGTCTTCCGCACTCAGCTTCTCATTCCTTACCGCTTCCCAAAGCACTGACATTGCAACAGGCATGTTCATGTCTTCATTTATTGCATTCAGAAACCTGTTCTTTATTTCTTCAAATGCATTTTTGTCTGATGCGTTGTCCTGCTTAAGTTCTTTGAGAGAGTTTATCTTTGAGAGAAGATTTCTGTAGCCGCTCTTTGCGGAGTCAAGAGCTTCGAAAGAGAACTTCAGCTTTTTTCTGTAATGTGCCATGAGAAGAAAGTATCTGTAGTCCATCGGAGAATAACCCTTGTCAATGAGTGTCTGAAGTGTGATAAAATTACCCGTTGACTTTGCCATCTTCTCGTCTCCCATGTTCAGGAACTCCCCGTGAAGCCAGTAATTCACGTACTTCTCTCCGGTGCACGCCTCTGACTGTGCGAGTTCGTTTGTATGGTGTACGGGGAGGTGATCTATTCCGCCGCAATGAATGTCGAAATGATTTCCAAGCAATGCCGTGCTCATTGCGGAGCATTCGATATGCCAGCCGGGAAAGCCGGTGCCCCAGGGAGAATCCCATTCCATCTGCCTTTTCTCATCCTTCGGGGAGAACTTCCACAGCGCGAAATCAGTGATGCTCCTTTTCTCTTCAGAGAATTCTATCCGCGCTCCTTCCTTCATGCCTTCAATGTCCAGCCGGGCGAGTTTCGGATAATCGGGAAACTTTGCCGTGTCATAGTAAATGCCGTCGCTTGTCCTGTAAGTGAACCCTTTGTCCTCAAGGCATTTCACCATTGATATCTGCTCATTCATATACTCGGTCGCCTTGGTGTACATCTCCGGCTGTGTGATGTTGAGCAGATTCACGTCACGGAGGAAAACATCGGTGTAGAACTTTGTGACGTCCCAGACACTGCGCCCCTGCTCCTTTGCTGACTTCTCCACTTTGTCCTCGCCTGTATCTTCATCAGATGTAAGATGCCCCACATCGGTGATGTTCATGATGTATTTCACTTCGAACCCGTTGTACTTCAGAGTTCTGAGAAGAATGTCTTCGAAAACAAATGTCCTGAAATTGCCGATATGCTGAAAGTTATACACTGTCGGCCCGCAGCAGTACATGCGCACTTTGCCCGGTTCGATCGGAATGAACTCCTCAAGAGTTCTTGTAAGCGAGTTGAATAGTTTCAGCATTCGTTGAATTGTCATAATGAAATGATCTTCAGGTAAATTTTCTGATGAATTCCTCATGCTCCGGAAACTGCAGAGCCAGCTTGTCTGCGACTGCAAGTTCAAAGTCTTCGAAGTCAAACCCGGGCGAAACCGTACAGCCTGCAAGCGTGTAAGAATCTGCATCTGCCACTTCGGCGCAGAACCAGTTGCCGGCCTTTATCACAAGAGCAGGCACTTCGCCTTTCCCGGCATCAGGCCCGAGAATGTTCTTTCTGAAATTTCCGTTTGCATCAATCTCATAGACCGCAAGCGGCGAGCCTGAGTAGAAATGCCATATCTCATCGGAAGCTATCCTGTGCAGGGCATTCTTCTGGCTGCTTGTGAGAAGAAAATAGATCGCGGTTGAATGGTTCCTTACGGCCCCAACTCCGTTCCTTACTGTCTTCAATGTGCCTTCAGCCCTGTAGATCTCCCTGAACCAGCCACCTTCGCGGTGCGGGATTAGTCCGAGCCTGCTTATTAGTTGTTCCGAAGTGTTCAAGGCCTTTAGTCAGTTAAAGTGAAATGCCAGCCAGATGCATGGCGGATCTTCGCTTGTGTAGTCAACCCTGTGCTTTGTATCTTTTGGAATGAATACATAATCACCCGGCTTCAGGTCAAGTTTCTCGCCGTCGTCAAACGAGAGTACCGCGCTCCCGTCAATCAGCACCACCCACTCATTTATTTCCTGCTGTAGCCATTTGCCGTCCGGAGTCTTCTGGCCGTTTGAGATGATCCGCTCAACGTGCGCCGCTGTTGTTCCCGCCAGTTTTTCAAAGACCTCAAAACCGCTCTTTGAAGGAGTAACGTTATCAAAGATGTTTCCTTTTGGATGGTTCATTATCTCCGGCAGTAATGCCGCTCCTGATTGATATTCAAAATGCATTCAAACAAAAAAGCCCTGCTTGGAAAATTCCTCACAGGGCAATTCAAGATCCCGAAAGGCTATCTGCTTTGCTCTTTGGTCATCGGGTCTTCAACGCTTCTCAGCCTGTCCGGCACGGTCTTGAAAATATAATCCCACAAAGGATTGCTGACCCCGTAAGCCGTGTGTTCGTCATTGTAATGATGCCTGAGATGATAGGTCTTGAGGAATGTGCCGATCTTACCTTTCATCTTGAGGTGATGCGTTGCATAGTGAATAGAGTCGTAGGATACATATCCGAGCACGAAACCTGAAAAGACTCCGAAATGATACTCTCCAAATGCAAAACGGAATGCGAAGTAAAACAGCAATGCAAGGGGAACGCTTACAAGCAAAGGCATTACAAGCCGTGTGGCATCCCTTGGATAATCATGATGAATGCCGTGAACGAGGAAGTGAATCCTCTTGCCCGCTTCCGACTTCGGTTCATAGTGAAACGCCCATCTGTGGATAACATATTCCGTCAGTGTCCAGAAAAGCACACCGAAAAGAAAACTCAACACAGTTGCCATTGTGCCGGAAACATTGAATGAAAGATAAGCCATTATGAGAATGACCGGAACGTAGACAACGATCGGTGTTATAGGATGTATATGCGAGAAATATTCAAGAAACGGGTTCTTGAAAAGTCTGATCGTTTCATTTCTGTTTGATACGAACTTGCCCATTTTTGTTGTTATGTTTTTATCTGCGAATTCAGGTGAACACAGGAATCTGCAGGATGGTTTCTCTGAACTACTTTGATTTCAGAAGATCCCTGATCTCAGTAAGAAGCACTATGTCTTCGGGAGGAGGCGCAGGGGCTTCTTCCTTTTTGGATCTGAAACTGTTGATGGCCTTTACAAGGAAGAACAACGCAATTGCGATAAGGAAGAAATCAACAACAGACTGAATGAACTTGCCGTAAGCAAATATCACCGGCGCCACTCCGTCCTTTCCTTCCTTCAGCACTATGCCGAGACTGTTGAAGTCAATTCCCCCCAGCAAAATTCCCAGAACCGGCATGAAAATATCCCCGACAAAGGAAGAGACTATCTTCCCGAATGCACCGCCGATTATTACACCTACTGCAAGGTCAAGTGCGTTACCCTGTGCAATGAATTTCTTGAATTCCCCGAACATAAGCCGTCAACAATTTAATGTGCTCAAAAATACTGAATTAGCCGTTCTTAGAAAAGGCATCAATGCTTAACATCAGCCCGTATCTGAGCCCTTTTGCGGAAACTATTATGTCTTCTGCATTCAGCCTCTCCATGAAGATCCTTAGAATAACGGCGCCGGCAGTGATTATATCGCTTCGTCCCGCCATATAGGAGCCAAGCTCTTTCCTCTCAGCTTCACTCATGCGGAAAAGCTTCTCCGCAATGCTCCGGACTTCTTCAATGGCCAGTCTGTCACCGTGTATCTTTGAAAAATCAAACTCCTTAAGCCCGAGCTTTATTGCGGAAAGTGTTGTCATTGTTCCCGCAACACCGACAAGCTGCCTGTGCGGTTCATACAATGGCAAACTGTTTATGCTGTCTGTTATGAATTTCTCCGCTTCTTTCCGGGCACCTTCGGTATAGCCGCTGCGGAAGAACATATCCGTGATCCTTACAGAACCGATGTTTGCGCTTTCATTGACGAGAATTCCTCCCTCCATGAATGACAGTTCGGTGCTTCCTCCGCCGATGTCGAGCACGGCATGCCCACCGCCTCCTGTATCGTACACCGCCCCGAGATAAGCGCATTCGGCTTCCTGCTTTCCGCTTATCACAGTGATCTGTATTCCGGTCTTCTCTTTTATATGGGCAATAAACTCTCCGCTGTTCTTTGCATCTCTCAGAGCGCTTGTGCCAAATGCAAAGATCTTTTCCGCTCCGTATTCTTCAGATAATCGCCTGTAACGGAGGAACACTTGCGCCGCCTTTTCAAAACTTTCATAAGCGATCATTCCGGTATCGTATATACCTTTGCCGATGCGGGGAATTTCCTGCACTTCGTTCAGCGCGGTTATGCCTGAACCTTCAACGGAGGCGGTAAGTAAAAGGCAGGTGTTTGTGCCGAGGTCAATTACGGAATATACTTTCTTATCTCCGGACCGCATAGATTCCCATCCATTCGCCTTTGCTCATTATGTCTTCAATGTCGAAATCATAGCTGAAGAGATGATCCATGATATCCTGGTCCTCGCTCATCAGCACGCCTGAGATGAAGAGCTTCGCGCCCTTGGCAGCTTTTGCGCTGATGTGCTCTATGTTCTCCAGTATCACACTGCTGATTATGTTTGCGCAGATCACATCAAATTCCTCCTCTTCAATCCCGTCAATGTTAGCGCATTGAAGCTCGATCTTATCCGATACGGCGTTCTTCCTGATGCATTCTTCTGCAACGGTTATCGCTTCGGGATCATTGTCAATTGCAACCGCCCGCGCAATGCCGAGCTTTGTGCCGGCAATTGCAAGTATGGCAGTTCCGCAACCGTAATCAAGCAGTTTCTCCTCGTCTCCTTTCAGATAGTTTGCCATCAGTTCAAGCACGATCTGCGTGGTCTCGTTATGCCCCGTCCCGAATGCTGTCTTCGGGTCTATTTCAATCAGTATTTTGCCGGTTGTGTCTCCAAGCTCTTCCTTAAGCCATGAAGGATAGACGATCATCTTCTTCCCGATCTTAACGGGCTTGATAGTCTTTTCCCATTCACTGTTCCAGTCCTTGTTGACAAGCTTCTTAACTTCAACACCCTTTACAAATATTTCTTCACTCCCCTCGATATACTTCTTAAGTTCATTCGCTTCTTCCTTTGATTCCAGGCATACAATGAATTTTCCCTCTTCATCAAGCCATGAGAGGCCTCCGTACATAACGAGCATTGTTTCTATCTCGCCGCAGTTCTCTTTGTTGTAAGGGATGCGAACCTCGAAGTAACTATCTTTCATACACTTCTCCCGCGGCTGAGTCAAACGTGCTCTTCATCAGCATTGCAATTGTCATCGGGCCCACGCCTCCGGGAACCGGAGTGATCGCTCCGCATTTTTCAATGCAGTCATCGTAATCAACATCGCCGGTTATCCTGTATCCTGTTTTGGAATCTGAGTCCGCAACGCGGTTGATCCCAACGTCAATGATTACGCATCCGTCCTTTATGAAATCCGCCTTGACGAAATCCGGCTTGCCGATTGCCGCAATCAGAATATCGGCTCCGGATGTCACGGCCTTCAGGTCTCTGGTTCTGCTGTGGCATACCGTCACCGTCGCGTTGTATTCCTTCCTCATGAGAAGGTTTGCAACCGGCTTCCCGACAATGTTGCTTCTGCCGAGAACGCACACATTGCTTCCCTCAGTTTTCACTCCCGCATGCCTGATCATTTCAACAATGCCTGCCGGCGTGCACGGTACAAAGCATCTCTCTCCTATCATCAGGCGGCCTGCATTCACGGGATGAAATCCGTCAACATCCTTTCTATGATCGATCCTTTCTATCACTTTTTGCTGATCAATATGCGAAGGCAAAGGAAGCTGAACCAGTATGCCGTGTATTGATTCGTTTGCATTGAATTCATCTATGAGACTCAGCAGTCTGCCTTCGCTCACATCTTCCGGAAGATGCTCCGTTACCGAATAGAAGCCGAGTTCGTCACATGCTTTGCCTTTGCTCTTCACATATACTCTTGATGCCGGGTCTTCACCTGCAATTATGAAAGCGAGCCCGGGCGTGATGCCGCGCTCTGCCTTCAGTTGGTTTGTCTTTTCAAGCAATTGCCTTCTGATGGCGGTTGATATTGATTTGCCGTCAATTATTTTTTCCATGATGATAAGTATTCTTCTGACTGTCCCGCGCAACAGCTTTCCCTGTGCTACTTGTGTTTTGCAACTATCTTCATAAAATCCGAAAAGAGATACTTGCTGTCATGCGGGCCGGGACTTGCCTCCGGATGATACTGCACTGACATGACGGGAAATTTCCTGTGGGCGATGCCTTCATTTGTTCCGTCGTAAAGATTTGTATGAGTCACTCTGATCTTCTTTGGATCAAGCGAGCTTTCATCCACGGCAAAGCCGTGATTCTGCGAAGTGATCTCGATACTGTTCTTCTGATGATTCTTGACAGGATGGTTGCCGCCTCTGTGCCCGAATTTGAGCTTGTAAGTTTTTCCTCCGAGTCCGAGTGCAAGAAGCTGATGGCCCAGGCAGATGCCGAACACTGGTATGCCGCTCTCCGCAAGACTTGCGGCGTTCTTTATTCCGTAGCCGACTGCAGAAGGATCACCCGGGCCGTTGGAAAGAAAAATTCCGTCGGGCCTGTAATCGAGGATCTCTTTGTACGACACCTTCGCGTTGAAGACCTTCACCTTCACGTCAAAGTTCAGGAACTCCCTGATGATGTTCTTCTTCGTCCCGAAATCGTAAAAGGCGATCCTGTACTTTGCATTGGAAGGACCGGCCTCGTAGCTTTTCTTTGTGGTCACATTAGTTACAAGGTCAAGGCCGCTCATCAAGGGAGATTCTTTAACTCTCTGCAACAGCTTCTGCAATGAGTTTGTCTTCGGAGAGATGATGCCGCGCATTGCGCCGCTGCTTCTGATGATCTTTGTAAGCGCGCGTGTGTCGATTCCCGAAACTGCAGGGATCCTGTTCTTTTTCAGATACTCGTCAAGCGACTCCATGCCGAGGAAATTGCTCCAGTTGTCTTCGTAATTTCCCACCACCAGGCCTGATATCTGAATCTTCTCCGATTCTTCATCGGAGTTGTTTGCTCCGTAATTTCCGATCAGAGGATAGGTCATTACTACTATCTGTCCCGAGTAGGAAGGGTCTGTGAGGATCTCCTGGTAACCTGTCAGTGAAGTGTTGAACACAACCTCGCCGGTTGCATCTCCGGTATGCCCGAAAAGCTCGCCCTCAAAAGCAGTGCCGTCTTCGAGTAATAGAATTCCTTTGCTCAATTCTCCTAGTTCCTCAGATACTTGTCAAGAAAGTCGAGCTTAGCCTTGAACACCCTGATCTGATTTGAAACCTTGCTGAATCCGTGCCCTTCGTCTTCAAGCAGAATGTACTCAACAGGCTTGTTCTTTTCCTTCAGCTTGTTCACGATCTGCTCAGACTCAGCCTCCACAACTCGCGGGTCATGCTTCCCCTGAACCACCATGAGCGGGCATTTAATGTTGTCAACGAAGTTTATCGGTGACCTGTCATAAAGCATCTCCTTGTCTTTCTCAGGGTCTCCCACAAGCGCAGTCGCACCGCTCTTCCAGTGCTCGGGAACTGATGCAAGGAATGTGAACAGGTTTGAGGGCCCGAATATGTCTATGGCGCACTTCCAAACCTCAGGAGCCTTTGTGATGCATGTCAGTGTCATGAAGCCGCCGAAACTGCCTCCCACAATTGCGATCCTTGAAGGATCAGCATATCCTGTAGCTTTCAGATATTCCACACTTCCTAACACATCCTTGAACTCCGCGCCGCCCCAGTCTTTGTAGATCATCTTCTGAAATGTCTTTCCGTATCCGATGCTTCCCCTGAAGTTCGGCGCTATCACAATGTATCCCGCGTTCACAAACACCTGCACATATTTTGAGAAGTTGTGCATTTCCTGATACTCCGGCCCTCCGTGCGGCCACACAATGGCGGGATTCTTTCCGTTCTTCTTTGTGCCTTTCGGTATATAAAGGAGTGCATGGATCTTGAGCCCGTCAAAGCTCTTGTAAAATACATCCTTTGGCTTCGTGAGGCCCTTGCTTGAAACTCCTCCGACGAGCGAATTCGTGATCTGTACGGTCTTCTGCTTCTTTATATCATATACAAAGATCTCACCCGGGCTCAGCGGACTGTCGCACAGGAACACGATCTTCTTATCATCATGGGTGAATCTCAGCGAATGGTAATTACCCTTTGGCACTTTGAGCTTCTGACGCTTTCCGCTTTTCAGGTTATACATCTTGGGAGAGATGTTGCCGTTAACGTTCAGAGCGTATATGAGATAGTTATGATCGTTTGATATTTCGAAGCTCATCACGTCCCAGTCCTCTTCCACCACCCAGTGCGACTTCTTCTTCTTGATATCATAATATCTGATGCCCTTGAATTCCCTGTCCTTGTCGGAAACATAATAGAAGCCCTTGCTCTCCTTATCAAACTCGCTTCCGGCATTCACTTCATTGTTTTCGATGTCATGCTCCGTGATGTTCACGATCTCGCCGGTCTTGGTGTCGTACAGCATTATGTCATGATTAATATTGCCGTAGAACTTTGCAAAAGTAAAATAACGTTCGTTCGGACTCCAGTCTTCGGCATGCGTGGGATACTTGTCCTCAAATGCCTTGATGAGTTTATTGCCGCCGGTTGTGAGGTCCTGCACATAAACGTCGAAGTTGTATTTCAGCCGTTTGTTGGTTGAGAAAAGAAACTTTGTGCCCTTCTTGTTGAACTTGTGAAAGAAGCACTGCGATCCCTCAAATCCCTTTGTAAGATGGACGATCTCGCTCTCATCGTCAGGCATCTTGTAAAGCTGAATGTTCTCATCTCCCTGCGTATCGCTGGCAAAAATAAGATCTCTCGATTTCGGATTGTGGTAAACGCCCTTGATTGAATCGTGCCAGGTAGAGACCTGATCGGGCCAGCCGCCTCCTATCGGAACTTTCCAAATTTGCGGCGTGCCGGATGTGTTTGACACAAAGAAAATTGTCTTGTCGTCGGGTGAAATAGTGAAACCCGAAACTGTCCTTATTGAAAAGAATTTTTCAACAGGATATCTCTGGTGAACCTCGTTTGTATGTTTGTTCTTCATGGTATTTTTCATTTATCAAAATAGGTTTTTTAAGTTTGAGTTTTTAGTCCAATGATGCCTCTCTTGAATTCATCCCAAAATATCCGCCAATCTCAAAAACCAAGTGAATTAAAACCCTCTCCACATCTTCACCTCTCCACATCTTCACCTCTCTGCATCCTCACCTCTCCACATCTTCACCTCTCCACATCTTCACCTCTCCACATCTTCACATCTCCACATCTTCACCTCTCTGCATCCTCACCTCTCCACATCTTCACCTCTCTGCACCTTCACCTCTCTGCACCTCCCCTTCTCCGTGCCCCCTCTTCTGCGTGCATTACTTCTCCGCGCCTCTGCGTGAAACCATCTCTCTCCGCGCCTCTGCGTGAAACCATCTCTCTCCGCGCCTCTGCGTGAAACCATCTCTCTCCGCGCCTCTGCGCGAAACTATCTCTCTGCGCCTTTGCGTGAAACTATCTCTCTGCGCCTTTGCGTGAAAATCAGTGCTTCTTTTTTAACTAACAAATTTGTGTTTCGCTTTATAGCTTGATCAAACTTTCATACTGCATTGAACAGATCATTCTGCCTCCACGGCCATTTCTATCAGCCACCTAGGGAAGACCCCTGGACCGGAGAGATCGAAGCGCAATCATCAGCCGCGCCGTTCCACGACTGGAACGAGCGCATTTTTCAGGAATGCTACAGGCCGAATTCCGAAGCAGTAATAGTTGACGAACATGACAACGTGATCTGCAAGGTAAACAACTATGAATTCTACAGCTTCAATTTCGGGCCAAGTCTCCTTGCGTGGATCAAGAAAAAGCATCCGAAAACTTATTCACGGATAATTGAAGCTGACAAGGCCAGTATGCTCAGACACAATGGGCATGGCAATGCAATTGCTATGGCTTACAATCACATGATAATGCCGCTTGCAAACGCACGCGACAAGGTAACTCAAATAAAATGGGGCGTCGCGGATTTTCAACACCACTTCAGCAGAATGCCCGAAGCAATGTGGCTTCCCGAAACTGCGTGCGACCAGGCAACTGTTGACGCCCTCATAAGTGAAGGAATACGGTTCATACTTCTCGATCCTTCACAGGCCGGTCTTGTGAGGAAATCCCCGCGTGCCAAATGGCAGGATGCTTCAGCAGCTCTGCAAACGGGCATTCCGTACAAGTGCTACTCTTCAGAAAGCCCGGACAATTTTATCAACATCTTCTTCTATGACGGGCCTCTTTCAAAGAACCTGGCTTTTGATGATCACATTTACGAGTCCTATAAACTTCTACGCAGGATCGAGGCTGTTAGTTATCCGGCATATTCCGCTGATCATCTGATATGCGCCGCTCTTGACGGTGAAACTTTCGGGCATCACAAAAAATACACCGAGCGTACTATTGCTTATTTGTTCAGCGAACTACTGCCCGCTACAAGCATCACTCATGTAAACTTCGGTGAATACCTCGATCTTCACACTGGCAAATCCGAAGTGATATTAAATGAGGGACCTTCAGGAGAAGGAACTTCATGGAGCTGCGCTCACGGCGTGGGCAGATGGAAAGAAAACTGTGGCTGCGGTTCAAGCTCTGAATTTCCCGATCAGGCCTGGCGAATGCCTTTAAGACTCGGACTCAATGAGCTCAGGGACAATCTTTGGACAATCTATGAAAATGCCTGTGCAGGATTTTTCAATGATCCCGTGTCTGCAAGGAATGATTACATAAATGTACTGCTTGATCCTTCACCGGAAGCCTCTGCAGGGTTTTTCAACCGGAACGCCGCGAGATTCCTTTCCCCCGAAGAATGTGTTTATTGCTTCAAGCTCCTTGAGATGCAGAAATTCGGCATGTTCATGTTCACAAGCTGTGCATGGTTCTTTTCAGATATCTCCGGAATTGAGGCAATTCAGAACCTTCGCTATGCCGCTCGCGCAATGGAACTGGCGCGTGAAGTTTCCGGCATTGACCTTGCTCCTTCCTTTCTCGGCTGGCTCGACAAGGCGCATAGCAATAAGCCGGAAGAAGGCAGCGGCCGGGAAATTTACATCAGGCATGTGAAGAACGGATTTGTACCGGCGGAAAACTGACCGGCGGTATCTTATTAAATTTACTGAAAGAATCTTTGCCCGCTAAAAAGTCTGACGAATACAAATGGCTCCTGAGTACATTCAATTCCGCGAAGTGGCAAAAGATCGGAACTGAAAGAAGGGCAGGTGTGTGCGTGCCGCTTTTCTCCGTTCACTCGCGCAAGAGTGCAGGAATAGGTGAGATCCCCGATCTTAAGCTCCTCATCGACTGGTGCTGTTCCGCAGGGCTGTCCGTTCTGCAACTGCTTCCGCTGAACGACACAGGATTCGATTTCTCTCCATACAATGCCGTGAGCACTTTTGCGCTTGACCCGATGTATCTCCGGCTCGGTGATATTAAGGACGCAGAGCTCAGGAAATACAGGTCAGCGATCTCAAAACTCAAGCGGGAATTTCCCGCCGGCAGTGAACGCGTTGACTACGGCATAAAGAGTTCAAAGATGGAGCTTCTGAGGAAGATCTATGACAGCGCCGGAACAGGTTCTGAATCATTCGGGAAATTTGTGAGCGGCAATATGCACTGGCTGAAGTACTACGCTTTGTTCAAAGTTCTGACTTCACTGAACGGAGGAAAGGAATGGACGAACTGGGACATACCTTACAAATATCTTTCGCCGGCAAATCTCATCCGGCTTTCAGAGCTTCATAAGAACGAAATTGAATTTCACTACTGGGTTCAGTGGCAGTTATACGAGCAGTTCCGGAACGTAAGAGAATATGCGCGCAAGAAGGGAATACTGATAATGGGCGACCTGCCGTTCCTCGTTTCACGAAACAGCGCTGACGTTTGGGCTTACAAAAATTACTTCAAGCTCGGACTGTCTTCCGGAGCACCGCCTGACATGTACTTTGCCAAAGGGCAGAAGTGGGGAATGCCTCCTTATGACTGGGGACACATAAGCGCTGACAATTACGGATACCTCAGAGCCAGGCTGAAGTACGCCGAGAATTTTTATGACATGTACCGGATCGACCATTTTGTCGGATTGTTCCGTGTATGGACTATGAATTCTGCTGATGCTGAGAGCGAGGATCAGGAAGGTGCGTTCGATCCTGCAGATGAAAGCGTTTGGGACATTCACGGCAGGGAGATTATCAGGGTAATGTGCGAAAGCTCCGGAATGCTTCCCTGCGCTGAAGATCTCGGCACTGTTCCGGATTGTTCTCCGCCCGCGCTGAAAGACTTTGGAATAACGGGCATGAATGTTCAGAGATGGGAGAAGTCGGGAAACGGTTTCGGCAGTTTTCTGCCTGCAGATGAATACAGAGAAAACTCGAACGCCGTCATTTCAACTCATGATTCAAGCTCATTTCCTGAGTGGTATGAAACAGAGGCCGGAACTGTTGATGCAATTTCTTTCAGCAGTCTGTGCAAGGCGAAGGGCATCGGCGAAGAAAGCGTTGCGATCCTTGTTGAAAAGCTCTTTGAACCGGCGGGAAGTTCAAACCGCCTTCGCTGGAGAAAGGAGGTCTCAAATGTCTATTTGCTCATGCAGGCCTTCGGAAAGCCCTTTGACGAAATTGCAGACATTGCCGGGCTTTATCTTTCCAGCTTCAATGAGAAGAATATCTTTGCGGACTATATCAGCGCTTCCTCTGCCTCAGGCAAAGCAACAGTATCTCTGATAAAGAAAAATCTAAAGAAGATCTTCTCTTCAAATTCGATCTTCAGCATTCAGCTCCTTAGCGAATATCTCTTCACAGACGGCAAGACTCTCAGATCAATGAAATACCACCGCATCAATTCACCGGGGACAATAAGCGCTCACAACTGGAGCTCCGTGATTCCGCTCAGTCTTGAAGAGATCCTCGAGAGCGGAGTTTCTGACACAATCCGGCAAATAGCCCAATCGTCAGGAAGAAGATAAGCTGTATTGAGTTTTTACTGTTCAGGACTTTTTGAACTTCCTGAAAGCAAAGGCATGCTGCCTCAGATAGCTCACAGTGTCATGCCATGCTATTTTCAGATAGGATGAGAATCTGCGCGGATCCTCTATACCATCCACCGACAAGGGAAAATCGGGAGTGTCGCGAAGCCCGTACAACTGCGGCTTACGGTCCCTCGGATCGGGAAAGAAGGCTGTCCCGAAGATCCAGTCCCAGATCGCAAATTTAGTCGAGTAGTTATTCTGATATTCCCTGCCGCCTTCATCCGAATGATGCCACCTGTGCATCTCGGGGCCGTTTATAAAGTACTGAAGCTTCCCAAGTCTCACATCAATGTTAGAATGTATGAACATCCCCCACATTGCGCTGATCATGCCCTTGTAAATTGCAACTTCCGGAGATGCTCCGAGCAGAATTATTGGCGCAAACTCCACCGTTTGATTTATGAGTATTTCAAGAGAATGGGAGCGCGAACCTGAAAGCCAGTCAACGGATCTCGGAGAATGATGCGCCTCGTGGATCCGCCAAAGGACTTTGTTATTGTGCTGCCACCTGTGAAACCAGTATATGTAGAAATCGTGAACAACCACCAGGGCCACAACCTGAACCCATACGGGCCATGAATCAAGCAGGCTGTAGTTGTAAAGGTTTGTGTTGGACTTGATGTAATTGAGAAAACCGAAGATGATGAGTCCGAGCACATAGCTCTGTACAATAGTGTAGAGCACCATATCATTGAAGAATCCCTCGCGGAAGATCTTCTGGCCTTTGGTATAGGGAAAGAGCTTTTCGAGCATAACCATAAGCGCCGCAAAGGAAACAATGATGACAAAAGACCATTCTTGTAATGACATGCGCAAAATTAACCTACAGACCTTATTTTGAAAATGTCAAAAGCTATCACCTCTGATTCATTATGCATGTCATTGCTATCCAAAACGTTTTCTGAATCAGAAATATGTTGCACTTGCATTCCTGATATCAAGAATTTTCCGGATGTTG
>CAZTQR010000051.1:0-24085 GCA_964615795.1 uncultured Ignavibacteriaceae bacterium | reverse complement strand
GAACTGCCCGTGCAAAAGCTATTGCCTGTCTGCGGATAAACAAGATTGTTCTCTGTGATTATGTAATTGACTTTGTACTGTCCGTCACGATTGGAAAGCGCTTTCGCATTCAGATTCACTGTCAGTTCCCTGCTTGAAGAATTGTAATTGACCGTCGTTGCCGTCAGTTCTATCGGAGATGCCGGGTCTTTTGAGTAACGGTATTCTGCATCCGTGAAGAACGAACCCCAGCCGTTATGCGTGCCAAGCCTTCTGTCATTGAGCCCGGAAGGGTAACCGGGAAATCCGAGTGCGCTGATGATGCCGCTACCGTTGAATACTCTCCATGGATCGCTTCCTGCACCGTGATATGCGAATATTACCGAGTTAGGATATGTCTCCTCAAGGTGCCGCGCCTCATCATCACCGCACGGACACCACTGGCACCATGTTCCGGTACAGTACTCCAGCACGACATTCCTCGGAGAGGTTGTAACGACAAGCTGATTCGTGATGGTGTCATTGAACAGGTTCTGATCACCCGCCAGAGCCGTAACTGCCTTCAGTGTGTAATTGCCGGTTGAGGAGAAGTTGTATTCGGGGAAGACAACCTCCTGCGATTGTCCCGGAGCAAGATTGCTAACATTCTGAGTGTTCGTATACCCTCCCGGAGTTATGGTCATTGTTACCTGGAATCCCGCGCTTGAAGTACCGTAGTTCCTGACAGACACTTTCGGAGCGATCATCTGCGGCTTAACAGCCCACTTCGGTTGCGAAATACTGCTCATGCCTGCGTCGTTTGCAAATCGCGTTCTGATCCTCAGATTGTCAACATAAAGATTGTTGCCGTATGCTGTGACTGCTGTCAGCTTCACCTTGGATGTGCCAACCGGCAATCCGAATGACTTGGTCGCCCACTGAGAAGAATTAGGAACAAACAGGTCATAAGTGGGAGGAGCTGTTCTGAGCGGCCCGGAAGTACCGCCGGCAAGTGAGATCAGCAGGTTCCATGTGGCCCCTGCATCAGAAGATGTATAGATCTCAAGCCGGTCGTTTTCGTTTGAGCCGGTTGCATAAGCGTGATCAAACGAGATCGAGTCGCCGGAAACAGAAGGCGCAAAGACGGGACTGGCCATCTCGAAGTCTCCGCTCGGGTAATCGTAGAAATCCACCATAGCGGAAGAAACACCGACACCGTATCCGCTGGCGTATGAGGTTCTGATCCAGTCATAAGCAGAAGTGTTTGCAAGTGTCCATCCGGCCGGTGGAAATGCCGTGTTCTCGAAGTCACAAAAGATGTAGCTCTGGCTGTATGTCTTTGGTGCAAGCAGTGCACCGGAAATCATTACAACTGTGAGGATTGCAATCTGCAGAGTCCTCAAACTATTTCGAGGCAATGTACTCATTTCAATTCTCCTTCAATTCTGATTTCATCAAAATTACTGCTAAGACTTTTCTAAAGAAATGTATTATTTCAACTCACACTAGAAATAGAGTTGAAGCAGAATTACATGCAAGTATGACAATAAAAAAGGCGGACCCATTCGGCCCGCCTCATTAAATGAGCTTCGATATTTACTGATCAGTCCTTCGACTTCATGTCCGCAAGCTGTGCGTTGACTTCATCCAGTTCCTTATTGAACTCTTCCACCGATTCAGTCAGCTTCTCCGTAAGCTGGATCTGTTTTTTTGCCGACCGCCTGTTCTTGCCCTGATTCCAGACATCCGTAAATGTCCTGACCCCTGCGGCAATTGCCGAGATGGTGCTTGCTCCTTCAAGAAGAGGATTGCGGACCTTCTGCTGAAGATTGTCCGCAAGTTCAAGAACATCATTTGCAGTGTCAGAGAACTTGTTAACCACCACCCCGACTTTATCCACCTGCTCATTCACATTGCTGAAGAGAGCGCCGACATTGTCAGAAAGTGAGTTTGCTTTATCAAGGCTGACCTCAAGTTTTGGCTTGATATCCTTTATATCCGCAGATAGCGAATCAAGTTTCTCTGTTAATGCTTTGAAAGTTTTTGTCAGGTTGAATACAAGCACAACAAGCGCAATGAACAGGAAAATGATTGAAACATCGGCCAGCAGCCTTAATATGAATGCCGCAGTCTCCAATTCAGATCAGCTGAATTTAATTATTCAGATTCCTTTTGACTTTTCCTGATTGTAAGCTTCGACTCCTGCCTTGAAAGCTTCCTTAACTTTTTCGGCTTCGCCAACTATTGTATCTTTGGTTGATTCAGCCGTTCCTGTTGCCCTGACCTTCGCCTGATTAAGTATTGAGTTTGCATCCTTTATGAGCGAAGTCGCCTTTTCCTTTGCGTCGGAAATAAGTTTCTCTGATTTTTTCTTTCCTTCGTTTATCAGATCCGTTGCCTTTGTCTTCGCAATTTCCAGGTATTCTGAAGTGTCGTCAAGATATTCGTCCTTTTTGATCCTGATATCGTTTCTCAGCTCCCGCCCTGATTTTGGCGCTGTAAGCAAAGCTGTAGCCGCTCCGACAACCGCTCCAATGAACAGTCCGAAAAGCAGCATGCCTTTTCCGGTTTTATTGTCATCCATGATTTGACTCCTTGAGTTTTGTATTTAATGGAATTTCGAGTTGATTTGTCTGAATCAAAATATGCTAATTAATTTGATTAGACAATCTAAATATTTATTGCTTCGCCGTATGCAACGCCCACTGCCTCCATATTTATCTCGCTGAGAGTCGGATGAGCATGTACCGTCTTCAGAATCTGTTCATGAGTGGCTTCGAGTGACTTTGCGAGTACAAACTCCGTGATGAGTTCAGTTGCTTCTACCCCGACTATATGTGCGCCTATGAGCTCATCATACTTTGCGTCAAAGATCACCTTTATGAGCCCTGTAGTTTCACCCATTGCACGTGATTTGCCGCTTGCAGAGAACGGGAACTTCCCGACCTTTATCTCATAGCCGGCCTCAACAGCTTTCTTTTCCGTAAGTCCTACTGATGCAACCTGCGGCTGGCAGTATGTGCATCCCGGTATGTTTGAATAATCTATGTCAGGAACATGCATTCCCTCTATCTTCTCAACGCAGTTGATACCCTCTGAAGAAGCAACATGTGCGAGCCAGGGCGCTCCTATCACATCGCCAATCGCATAGAATCCCTCCACATTCGTCCTGTAATCCTTGTCAACCGTAATATGCCCGCGTTCAGTCTTAATCCCCGCGTTTTCAAGCCCGATGTTCTCAATATTGCCCTGAACTCCGATTGCCAGCAGTACCGCGTCTGACTCGATAGCTTCGTTTACCTTACCGGAAACTTTTGTTATCACTTTTCCGCCCTTCACATCAACGCTCTCTGTTTTGGTCTCCGTAAGTATTTTGATTCCGCTCTTCTTGAATTCCCTTGCCACAACTTCAGAAATATCCTTATCCTCAATCGGCATTATTGTCGGCATCATCTCTATTATAGTAACTTCCGTGCCGAAAGCATTATAGAAATATGCAAATTCCACGCCTATTGCCCCGCTGCCAACTATTGTCAGTTTTGACGGAAGTTTTTTCATTATCATAGCGCCTGTTGAGGAAAGTATCTTCTCCTCATCAAATTTCACGTCTCCGATCGTTCTTGCCCTGGCTCCCGTGGCTATTATCGTGTGCTTCGCCTTTATCTTTTCCGTTTCCTTGCCATTCTTGTCTTTCACGGATACTGTCTTGTCCTTATTGATAATACCAGTGCCTTCTATCACATCGATCTTGTTCTTCTTCATCAGAAACTTCACTCCCTTTTCCGAAGCATCTGCAACGCCTCTTGAGCGTGAAATTATCTTTTCAAAATCAAACTTCTTCACATCCACTGTGATCCCGAAATCATCCATATGCTTAAGGCTGTTCATGAGCTCGGCATTTCTGAGCAGTGCCTTTGTGGGGATGCAACCCCAGTTGAGACAAATGCCACCGAGCCTGTCGCGTTCAATAACTGCTGATTTGAAACCAAGCTGTGATGCCCTGATAGCCGTGGTATATCCGCCGGGACCGCTTCCGATTACAAGTACGTCGTATTCTTTCATTTAGTCTGTAGGAAAGTTGAATTTATTGTATTAAGTTTGATGCAAGTTACAAATACTCATTGGCTATCTCAACTTAATCATTTTGGTACAACTTCACAGTCTGACTGAATGGAAGGCCTGCAACCGTTAGGAAAGATACTTCTGGCATCCGGTATAATAATTGCACTCACAGGACTTGCACTTATGTACTGGGGAAAGATCCCGTTCTTCGGAAAATTGCCGGGTGACATAGCGATAAGGCGTGAAAATTTTACTTTCTACTTTCCGCTTGCAACATCAATATTGATCAGCTTAGTAATTTCCCTGGTGTTCTATTTTCTAAGTCGCCGAAGGTAAGGAAAGAAGATGAACCGTAAGGTGTTCATTACAGGCGGAACGGGCTACATCGGATCGGCTTTGATTCCGGAACTGGTGAAGAAGGGATTTGAAGTGCATGCGCTAGTGCGGGACGGCGCGAAGCGCCGTGTTGCGGACGGAGTGACTGTGCATAAGGGCGAAGCCCTTGACGGAAGGGGCTTCGCCCCTTTCCTTTCCGGCTGTTCCACTTTCATCCATCTTATCGGCGTTCCTCATCCCGGACCCGGGAAGGCCAGTGCCTTCAATACAATTGACCTCACCTCTGTCCGCGAAGCGCTGAAAGCCGCAAGCGGAAACGGCGTGGAACATTTCGTCTATATGAGCGTGGCTCATCCGGCTCCGGTTATGAAAGACTATATCGGAGTCAGAGTGAAATGTGAAGAACTGATATCGCAAAGCGGCATGAATGCGACTTTCCTGAGGCCCTGGTACGTTCTCGGTCCCGGACACAAATGGCCTCTTCTGCTCCTGCCTGCATACGCACTGTTTTCCGTTATTCCTTCAGCATCAGAATCTGCCAAAAGACTCGGACTTGTAAATCTTGGACAGTACATACGGTGTTTTGTAAACGCTGTGGAGAATCCGCCGACAGGTGTGAGGATCATCGAAGTGCCGGACATCAGAAAGTTCTGATCTGCCCCGGAGCTTTCTACTTCTCCTTGAACTGCACTTCTTTGAAATTGACGAATAGATGTTTGACCTTATTCCTTTGATACTTGCCCGTTGATGTTACCGGTATTGAGTCAGATATGATCACAACTTTCGGACTTTTATAGAAAGGCAGGTTCTTTCTGCAATATTCTACGATCGCATTTTTGACATCTTCTTCATTTGCAGTTGACGGAATTCCTTCCTTCAGCATTACCAGGGCTCCGACTTCCTCCCCGTACCAGTCATTGTCAAATCCTACTGCGATCCCTGCCTTAACAAATTCTGCAGATGATATGACCTCGTCAATCTCCAGAGGCGATATGTTCACACCTCCCCTGATTATCAGCTCCTTAATTCTTCCTGTTATGAAGAAATTCTTCCTGCCTTCTGTGTCATACTTGAAGAATCCTTCATCGCCTGACCTGAACCAGCCGAATTCGAAAGTCTTCCTGTTAACTTCATCATTGTCGTAATAGTATTTCATTACATTGTGCCCTCTTATCACTATCTCACCCCTTTTGTCTTCCGTCTGCGGCTCTCCCCTGTCATTGTGTATTTCCATTTCGTTGCATTCAACCGGTATGCCGATGGCCGGAAATCCGAATTCATTCTGCCATTTGCAGTGCTCTTCGGGGCTCAGATCAGCAGGAATGAAACAGGAATAGCAAGTGGTCTCAGACAGGCCGTATCCGTGAACAATCCTCAGGCCAAACCTTTGCTCGAAGTTCCTTGCAAGTTCGCAAGTCAGAGGGCCTGCACCGCAGATTATGTGCGAGAATAGTGACAGATCATATTTTGATGGATCTTCATCAGTATGGAGGAGGAACTGAAGCAGAGTCGGCACTACACTAACCACCTTTACATTCTCATCCTGCATCCTCTTAAGAAAATAGTGTGTGTGAAATTTCTGATTGAGTATGAGACGGCCCCCGTAATACATCGTGGTCATTATAGTTACCACCGTTCCGTTCACATGGTGGATCGGCAAAACGCACATCATAGTATCGTCTTTGTAAAGCCTGTGCCAATCCGAAATTGCATGGGCATCCACCATAAGATTGTACTGCGTCAGCACTACTCCTTTCGGATTGCCTGTCGTACCTGATGTATATACAATAAGGCACTCATCCTCCTTGTCAACCATGTAGTCAAGCGCAATACCTTGTCTGAATCTGCCGTATTCAAGCTTGTCGAATTCGACTATCTCCGGTTTGCCTTCACTCAGAACTTCCTTCAGTTTCGGTGAATATTCACTTCTCGTGAAGACCATTCTGGTGTCCGAGTTCACAAGTATGTAGCGGACTCTCTCCGGCTCCTCGCTCACATTTATCGGGACTGCAACCAGTCCAAGCGACCAGCATGCGAAATAAAGTATCACAGTATCGGAGTGGTTATGAGAGAAAGTTGCTATTCTGTCACCCTTCTTCATGCCATTGCTCAGAAGAAAATTTGCAAGGCTCGTAACTTTCCCGATGAATGATTCATAAGTGTATCGCACAACCTCGCCGCTGTCGGGATAAAATGCCAGATACTCTTTTTCGGAAGAATGCGCAAGCCTCTCATTAAGCAGTTCAAGTATGTTCTTGTACTTCACCAGGTAATCAGTGGCCGACTTGTCGCCGAAGCAATGAGCTTTGAGTATATTGTCGTGGGTCTTGTTGTCCATAGCACTTAAAGTGCTTTACATTATTTTTTGAATGGCGGTTAACTATTTTGAAGCCCGGTAAAATAACGATATTGCCATAATGATGAAATTTCAAACTGCCTTTCTTGCGTTCCTGCTTGTCCTTCTTTCTTCTTGTTCAAAGGAAAATGTTAAGGACAATAATTATTTCAGATTCAATCTGAGCCAGAACATTGAAACACTTGAACCCGTGATGTCCAATTCCACCCAAACCATCTGGGCTCTGTCGCAGATAATGGAAGGCCTTGTACAGTACGATAAGCAGAATCAGTTGATTCCCTGCATTGCAGAATCATGGACGATCTCTGATGACGGGCTTCTTTACACATTTAAACTCAGAAGCGATGTTTCTTTCCATGATGATCCGTGCTTCTCCGGTTCGGGAGGAAAAGGGCGAAGAGTGACTGCAGGTGACTTCAAGTATTGCCTTGAGCGCGTCAACAATCCAAAGACGAAATCGAGGGGCATGTGGGTCTATCGTGAGAAGATAAAGGGAGCGATTGAGTATATAGATTTTCTTTCAGGCAAAGGAGGAAGTTCCGTTGCGGAGATCTCCGGCATTCGGGCCGTCAACGACTCAATACTCACTATTGAACTTGTAAAACCGTTCTCTCCCTTTTTGAGTACTCTTACTATGACTTACGGTTACGTCTATCCAAAAGAAGCAGTTGAATTCTACGGTGACAGGTTCGGACAGAATCCCGTTGGAACCGGGCCGTTCCGTTTTGTGAAATGGGATTTTGACAGGGAGATTGAACTTCAGCGCAACGCGTCATACTGGGCAAAAGATCCGCAGGGCGCTTCACTTCCTTACCTGAACGGCGTCAGGATTACATTCACGCAGTCATCCGAAACCGAATTCCTCGATTTTCAAAACGGCAAGTATGATTATCATGATCCTTCCTCTGAGACCTATGACCAGATCACTGACAGGTCAGGCAAGCTTCTTGAATCTGATTCGAAGAACTACACACTCGTCAAACAGCCGTGGCTCCAAACCGTGTTCTTCGGAATGATGCAGTCACCTGATCTGCCCGGAGGAAAAGAAGGCCCGTTTGTTGGCAACAAGAAACTGCGGCAGGCGCTTAACTATGCAGTTGACCGTGACAGGATTCTGAACTTCGTGCTCAAGAACAGGGGCCGTTCGGCTGTGAATGGGCCGGTGCCTCCGGGAATGCCGGGATTTGATTCCTCCATAAAGGGATATTCATTTGACCGGGACAAGGCACTGAAACTTCTTGAAGAAGCAGGTTATCCTGACGGCAAGGGACTGAACCTGACACTTGTAACAGGTAATGAAGAAATACAGAAGACGATTGCAATTGCTATACAGGAGCAGTTCAAATCGCTTGGCATTGACCTGAAGCTCGAACAGCTTGTTCAGGCAACTCTGATCTCAAAGCAGGAGGAAGGCGTGTTTCCTTTCTGGCGCGCAAGCTGGGGCGCAGACTACTTTGATCCGGAGAATTTCATGGCCCTCTTCTACAGCAAGAACATAACTCCGAAAGGTCCGAACAGGGTTGGATACAGCAATCCCACAATGGATGAGCTTTACGAGAAGGCGCTTACGCTCAACGATTTTGCCGAGAGAAAAAAGGTGTATGACGAAATGCAAAAGATTGCGATCGAGGACGCGGCATGGCTTTTCCTTTACTATAATGAAAAAGTTTACCTGCTGAAGAATGACATTGAGGGATTCTATCTTGACGGGCTGAATATCATTAATCTCAAATACACCCGAAAGAAATGATCGCGGCACCGGAACCGGAATTCAGGGAAGTTACTGATGACGAACAGCTCGGACAGCTTTCTCGGCTTGCACACAGGATCTGGAACATGTACTATCCTGAGATCATTGGGCAAAAGCAGGTTGATTACATGCTCGGCAAAATGTACAGCCTCGATGCGCTGAAAGAGCAGATCAGAAACGGCCACAGGTTTATGGCAGGATACGTCAGCGGCGAAATGCTCGGCTTTCTATCATACAGCAAGACTTCGGGAAGGGATTATATGATCCACAAGTGGTACGTAGATGTATCTCTTCACAGCAAAGGGATCGGAAGGAAGTTGTTTGACGCAGCGTTTGGTAACATAGACTATGAAGCAATTCGGCTCACTGTGAATCGTCAGAATTTCAAAGCAGTTAATTTCTACTTTAAGTTTGGATTCACAATTGAACGCGTAGCTGATTTTGACATAGGAGACGGCTTCTTTATGAATGACTTTGTTATGATCCTGAAAAAGACCGGCAGAAAATGACCGATCTAGATGTCGAAGGTTCTTCCGAACTTAACGATTCCAAAGTCGTACTTCTTTCTTATCTTGTCGATCTTCTTCATCAGGCTCTCGTTCCTGTCCACATCTGTGAACAGATTTTCCTGAACGGAATCATCATCTTCAAGGAGTTCCGAAAACCTTACTCCCAGCAGTCTGATCTTCTTCTTGTTCACAAGCATCGAAAGAAGTTTCACTGCATCACTGTAAAAGTCAGCTTCAAGATTTGAGAACTTGTTGCCGGTGAAAGACTTCTGATTCACGGTGAAGTCGTAATACTTGACCTTCACGGTCACGCACCTGGCCTTTATATTCTTTGCCCTTAGTCTTTCACAGCATCTTTCCATCAGGTAATAAAGCTCCGATTCAAGAAACTTCCTGTCATTCGTATCTTCATAGAAGGTGTTCTCCTTTGATAACGACTTCCTTGAGTCGCTGTCGTCCTTCACTCTGTCACTCCCCTTTCCAGAAGCAACATCCATCAGATATGAAGTGTGAATTCCTATTTCATTCTCGTAAAATGATCTGTCATACTTCAGCAGGTCACCGATCTTTGTAATACCGTATCGCTTCAGTCTTTCATAAGATTTCTTCCCCACTCCCGGTATTTTCTCCACAGGAAGTTCCGCAAGGAATTCACGCTCCTTTCTGAAAGGCACAAATGTTACTCCGTCAGGCTTGTTCATGTCGGATGCGATCTTTGCACATACTTTGTTCCTTGCTATCCCTATTGAACAGGTTATGTCGAGCCTCTCCTTGATTGTATTCTTGATCTTCCGGGCAAGCCCTTCCGGATCGTCATTATGAAGATGAAGTACACCCGTCACATCAAGAAACGCTTCGTCAATGCTTACGGGTTGGATCTGCGGAGTGAATTCGTAAAATATCTCCCTCACTTTCCTTGAGTAGTCTGAATATAATCCCCTCGTTGAACGGATGAAGTTTCCTTCGGGCACAAGTTGCAAGGCTCTCGACAGCGGCATCGCAGTCTTCACTCCTTTCTTCCTGGCAAGATAGTTCGGACAAGCAACGATTCCGCGCCGGTCTTCCTTATTGCCTCCCACAACAAGCGGCTTCTCCCTGAGTGACGGATTTATGGCTTCTTCGCATGAAGCAAAGAATGCATCCATATCAACGTGAAAGATTATTCTGTGATCGTATGTCTTCACGGTCAAAATTAAGACTACACTTCCATTGATGCAACGGCTTAATTGTATTTTGCACAACGGAGTTTGTAAATATGAAAAAAAATTTATTAGTGGTATTTTAAAGCAATTTGAAAAAGCTCCCGGCCGGATTCAGAACCCGCAGCACCGAACCATGGATTCTCCTGATCATTCTTACTTTGATATGGGGAAGTTCGTTTATACTCATTAAGAACGGACTCAAGGCATTTTCCGCCGGCGAAGCCGCTGCCCTGAGGATAGTTTTCGCTGCAATCGTGCTGATTCCGGCTCTTCTGAAAAGCAAAGGAAGAATATCAGGTGGAGATCTGAAGTATGTTGTGCTTGCTGGAATTGTTGGCAATCTGATTACAGCATTACTGTTTTCACTCGCACAGACGAAGATCGACAGCGCGGTATCAGGAATTCTGAATTCTCTCACTCCCGCATTTACAGTTGTCGTTGCTTCATTCGTTTTCGGATACAGGGTTAAGTTGTACCAGGTCGGCGGCGTACTTATCGGACTTGCGGGAGCTGTGGCGCTTTCTTTCATCTCGTCAGATGGTATTTTGGGAGAAATGAATTCATATGCATGGCTCATTGTAATTGCAACCGTTTGCTATGCTTTCAGTCTGAATATCATGAAATGGAAGCTTGCCCATGTAAATTCGATCACGATCGCCTCTCTTGCATTCATGAGCATTGCACCGGTGTGTCTGATTTACCTTCTGGCATTTTCTGATTTTATTTCAGACATAAGGAATCACGAGGATGCGGTAACATCAGTTGCTTCTATGGCCCTGCTCGGAACTTTCTCAAGTGCCGTCGGCCTGATCCTCTATGCACGGCTGATAAAACTGTCGAGCCCGGTATTTGCAAGTTCAGTGGCTTACCTCATGCCTCTCGTGGCGCTGATGTGGGGAATTGCAGACGGAGAAAAGATCCATGCTCTTCAGATTGCAGCCATGGCGGTTATAATCTCGGGAGTCTTGCTGGCAAACAAAAATTCGTAATGGAAATGGACCTGTTTGGAAATGAAGAAGTGAACGAGCCCGGGGCATTTGCACCGCTTTCGGAAAGAATGAGGCCGAAGACGCTTGATGAGTTCGTCGGGCAAAAGCACATTGTGGGCAAGGGAAAACCTCTTCGGGTCATGATCGAGAAGGACAGCCTGGCTTCAATGATCCTCTGGGGTCCTCCCGGAGTGGGGAAAACAACGCTTGCTCTCCTGCTTGCAAATCATGTCCAAGCTGAGTTCATTCAGCTTTCTGCGGTGTCTTCAGGCGTGAAGGATGTGAGAGCGGCACTTGACAAAGCGAAACTTTACAGATCCCGACTCGGAAGAAAGACCATACTCTTTGTAGATGAGATTCACAGGTTCAACAAGGCACAGCAGGACTCATTGCTTCAAAGCTCCGAGCAGGGCACGGTAATTCTCATCGGCGCAACTACTGAAAATCCGTCTTTCGAAGTGATCTCTCCATTGCTATCAAGAAGCAGGGTGTTTGTGCTGAATGAACTGTCAGCTGAAGATCTCAGGTCAATAGTCACAAATGCCCTGAATAAGGATGAGGAAATGAAGAAGCATGAGATTGAGTTTGAAGATCTGGATCTTGCGGTCTTGCTTTCCGGAGGAGATGCGCGCAAACTGCTCAATGCCGTTGAACTTGCCGTCACTCTCTCTCCTCAGAAAGGCGCCGGGAAGATTCTGCTTACATCCGATAATGTGAAGGAAGCTTTTCAGGCTAATTATGTGAAGTACGACAAGAACAGGGAAGAGCATTACAACATTATATCCGCATTCATAAAGAGCATCCGCGGAAGTGACCCGGATGCGGCCCTTTACTGGATGGCAAGGATGATAGAGGGCGGCGAACAGCCGGAGTTCATTGCAAGAAGAATGATAGTGCTCGCTTCGGAAGATATCGGCAACGCTGATCCTCATGCGCTTACACTCGCCGTGTCTGCTTTCACTGCCATTCGCTACATTGGGATGCCCGAAGGAACTTTGGTGCTCTCTCAGACAGCTGTCTATCTTGCTTCCTGTCCCAAAAGCAATGCGTCTTATCTCGCAGTGTCTTCAGCGCTTGAAGATGCACGCAATCTTCCTCCGTACCCGGTGCCCATGCATCTGAGAAATGCTCCCACGGGAATGATGAAGAACCTGGGATACGGCACGGGCTATGAATACCCGCATGATTTTGAAGATCACATTTCAGGGCAAAGATATCTTCCCGGCGAGATCGGAGAGAAGACATATTACAACCCCTCCGGAAACGGAAGGGAGAAGGAGTTAGCAAAATACCTTGAGAAGGTGAAGCAACTCAGGAAAAGGCCTACCTGACCTCCTTCAGGATTATCCTGTTATCCGGATCAAATCTTATTCCTGTAGGCTCTTTGTCAAATGTGTACTCAAACACCTGCATGTTATAGCTGTTCTGTTCTCTCAACCTCTCACTGCTCCCGTCCCTGAAAGTAACTTCAAGTTCAACCGGCATCCTGAAGAATCCAGCATTTGTCTGATTCTGCGTTATCATGTATTCAGCCTTCCATTTGCCGTCTGCAGATCTTTCTATTGTAACCGCAGGACTGTAAACAGGATGATTGGGGCCGAATATCCACTGATCAAAGAACCAGTCGAGCTCGGTGTCAGTTGTCTCCTCAAGGAAGTCTATGAACTGCCTTGTGTTCACATTGCCGTATCTGAATCTCACGTCGTTCGCATACTTCTTCATTGCATCAAAAAATTTCGAATCCCCCAGCACGTATCTCAGCATATAAAGTACGCATGATGACTTCGAGTAAGTGATTGAAGTTTCGAAAACTTCCGTGTCGTTTGGCTCTTCCGTATCCCACTCCTGATTGTATATCGCCCAGCCGGCATTTGAAGCGAGATATTTCACGGCTTCCGCCTGTACTGATTCCATATATCTCTTATTGCCGTAAGCTCTTTCAAACCAAAGCGCTTCATTGTATGTTGCAAATCCTTCATTCAGCCAGATGTCTGCCCATGATTGAGGTGTTATCATGTCTCCGAACCACTGATGTACTAATTCATGACAAATAAGATCTTCTATCCAGCAATCGGGACACAATGTAACAAGCGTCTGATTCTCCATTCCGCCCCACGGGAAATGACGGTCCGTTGTTGCAAAGGCGAGCTTCTCAAACGGATAATCGCAGTATATTTCAGAGAAGAAGTCGAGCATCCTTCCCGTTTTCTGAAGTATGTTCCTCAGGTTGAACATTGTCTCGCCGCGCTGATAGTAGTACCTGACCTGCATGCTTCCTCTTGTTTTGTCTTCATAATTCCAGTCCTGCACTGCAAGCATGTACTTTTCGGATGCCGCAAAAGCTATAAGATAAGTGGAGATCGGATGAATGCTTTCGTAACTGTAGGTCACTTTGCCATTGCCTGCTGTTGAATCCCTGAGTATGCCGTTTGAACAAAACTGCACATCCTCCGGAACCACCGCCCTGAGAGTAAGCAATGCCTTGTCGTCTGGAACATCGTTGCACGGAAGCCAGCTTCTTGCTCCCGCAGTTTCACAGTCCGTATAGACTATCCCGTCAAAGCAGTAAAAAGCCGTATCGAAAACATCTTTGTGTCTGTACTGCACAGTCAGCGCGAACTCCTCTCCTTCAGAGTAGCTTCGGTCAAGATCAACTTTCAGTACATTTCCATAGTGTATGAACTTTGCGGCATTGCCCTTCACGTCATCGACTATCAGTGAGAAATTTTTTGCGTCAAGTTCGATGGTGCCCAGTTCCTGCAATGCTTTTATTTTAATCCCTGCTTTTGCCTTATACGACTTCGGATAAGGCGGCTCGAGGCACTGCCTGAGATCAATGCTGACATCATAGCTCAGTACGTCAATCCTCCCCCCGGCTCCGGTGCCTGCAATACCGGAATTCGCGATCATTAACGAAGCGAGAATTGCAATAAATATCTTATTCATTTTGATTTTTACTGTTAGACTTTTGGTTTATGCCGAGATCGTGTCTTCCGCATACATCCTTCCCTTCCAGGTTGCACCGCCTCTGAATCTCACAAGCCTGAATGAGTTCAATGCGACTGCGGAAATGAAAAGTGCGCTCAGAGGATTGAGAAAACTGTACAACAGCGGCTGCCTGAATTTGATTGCCTGAAGGATCCTCATCAGCGGAGGGATCATCACAACTGATACTGAAACTGCAGAAGGCGCTAACACTCCGGAGATCAGCAAGACAGGAGGTGTCACAAACAGAACCAGATAGATGACCACTGTCATAAGCAATCCCACTTCCGAAAATGAGAGTCCGGCGAATATGTTCTTCGAAAATCCTTCCCATACTTCTCTCAGATTTCTGTACATCCTGCAACTAATTAGTTCGTTTGCATCCGCAAATACAAGCTTCCCCTTAAACTCCTTAACTCTCCTTGCAAGCCAGACATCTTCCACTATCCTGTTCTTTAGCGATTCGTGTCCGCCAATCTTGTCATAGAAGCTCCTCCGGAACATCATGAACTGACCGTTGCCCATAGCATACTGTTTCTTTGCCGACCTGCTGATCATCGGAAATGGGAGGAAGACTGTTACGGCAAAATAGAGCATCGGTATCACAAGCTTCTCCCAGAATGATTCCGAAATTTCGTGAGGCATTACTGACAAAAGATCGCAGGAATGTTCAAGCGAAAATTCGAGAGCAGACGAAATGCAGTCTTCTTCCAGTTTGGTATCGGCATCTATGAAGAGCAGATAGCTTCCTTCTGACATGCCCTGAAGCTGGTGACAGGCAAAGTTCTTGCCTACCCATCCCTGCGGCAATGGCTTTCCATCGAGAACCTTAAGCCTATTGTCGTTCACTGAGTTTACAACTTCCTTTGTCCTGTCCGTTGAGCCGTCATTCAAAACTATTACCTCAAGATTCCTGTAACTCTGCCTTATCACTGACTCCACGCAATTGCCAATGTTCTGTTCTTCATTTCTTGCAGGTATAAGAACTGATACAAGCACCTCCTCTTTCTGCATCTTTCTCTTTCCGAGAACAGGTATCGTCAGGATGTTTACAATGCAAAGCAATAACAGGACCAACAGCACAGACAGTATCAGAATCATCAGCAATTCAAGGATCGTCATCCGGCAAATATTTTCAAGGCTTCTGGAATTTTGGTGTTTGATTTAAAAATGTTGATTGTAATATTTGATTTTGCCAACTAATAAGAAATTCATTTGCAGATATTTTCCGGAAAGGAACATATCAGTCCGCATCCTGCCGGCAAGCCCGGCTCTTACGAATGGTGGTATTTTGATTTCATTGACAGCAACAGCGAATACTCTGCTGTTGTTATCTTTCTTACCGGCAGTCCCTTTTCTCCTGACTACAGCGTTCCCGTCGGAAGATCTGAGCGAAAGTCAGAGGGCCCTCATCCGTTAGACTTCTGCAGTATCTCCGTCAACATTTACCTCAAACAAAGGGTTGTTTACAGGTCCTTGTTTGAATTCGGAAGGGAAAACTTCAGCTTCTCAGATGACGATAAGGTGCTGAAGATATCTATCGCAAACTCATCAATAACCTATGACAAGTCTTCCGGTTCATGGCAGATAGATGTTAACTACAGCTATGAAAAATACGGAGGCAGGAAGCGTTTTGAATTATCTTTCTTTCCTGTTGCGGAGGCAACTGCGGTCAGTCAAACTGCGGACAATGATCGGACTGGAAAGCACTTCTGGATGCCGACTGCACCCTTTTGCAATGCGACACTGAAGATCGTTAACTATGTTAATGACCGAAGGACAAAGTCTGAACTGTCCGGCCTGGGTTACGTTGATCACAATTGGGGGAATGAACACATGGCTGTCGGGATAGACAGGTGGTATTGGGGAAGGGTCATTTCGAATGAGTTCTGTCTGGTGTTTTTTGACGTAGGATATAAAGAAACTCACGGGAAGGATTTTGCATCAGTTCTGCTGTTCGACAAAAGCAACCTTGTCCACATGAACACGGACTTTCAGTTTAAGTCCAGGAACGCCAGGAACTATTGGATGCTGAAATATGCTGAATCTATCGGAGGAAAAGACGATAAGCTGGAATTCAACTGCAGAAACGATGAGTTTGTTGACAACGGTCCTTTCTATGTAAGGTCGCTCAGCAGGTTTAATGCAGATTTCAAGGGGAAGAAGATCTTTGAGAATGCAATAGGTTTCAGCGAATGTATTGCTCCCGGAAGACTTATCAGCTCATTTCTCGCGCCTTTTGTTAAACTAAGGATCAGAAAAATTTCGTAAAAGCCCTGTCGCTGACTGATTTCTTTCCGGCAAGTATTATCTCATAATCCCCTTTCCCTCGGTAAGCTATCTCTCTTTCATTCTCGTCTGACTTTCTGCTGAATTCAGAAGCGAGTTCATTTGAGAATATCTTCCTTTCAGATCTTTTCAGATCAACCTCCTCACGCAATCCGAAAAATTCAACATTGGCGGCAGGATACTGGCCTTCTTCAAATCTGAAATCAAAATAGCAATTGATCAGTGCAGGACGTTGAAGCCTTGATATCAAATCCCCTATTCCGCTGTAGAAATGAAAAGGACGCTTCGCATTTTGTGTGATCTCGCCCTGAGGAAAGATCCAAAGATGACTTCCCTTGCTGTTCATATGGTCCGTGAGCTCTTCAATGACTTCCAGCGAATAGCGTGCATCCTCCCTGATCACCGGAACAGCGCCTGTTTTGGCAAAATACGGGTATTCATCCAGTTGCTTCTTTTCCATCAGGCAATAAGCGTCTGACTTAAAGACATCGTAGGAGAGATAATAGATCATTACCGCATCCCACCATGAAGAGTGGTTTGCGCAGTAGACAACCGGCCTTTTCGACACCGTACACTTTTGAACAAGAGCCTGAGCTTCTCTGAGACCGCGGGCTTTTATATGTGAGAAGCTTTTTCTGAGCGACCGGATAAAGTACTTCCTGAAAAAATATATGATCAGCCGGTTCTTTTCAAAACTTACGCCTTTCAATTCCGCCGGTCAGAATATAACTGCTGATCCGTAACCGCGGCGGTCTGTGTGAGCTTTCACAGAGCCGTCCTCTTCAATCATTATTGCATCAACTTTGCCGAACTCATTCACATCCTTTATAATGTAACCCATTTGCTCAAGACGAGTCCTCATATCCTCATTACCGTAATTCCTTTCAAGCTGTATCTCATCCGGAAGCCATTGGTGATGAAATCTCGGCGAGTCAATTGCCGAACTCAGGTCCATGTCAAATTCGGTGATGTTGATGAAGGTCTGAAGAACCGTTGTAATGATCCTACCTCCGCCCGGAGAACCGAGTACAAGAAACGGCTTTCCTTTTTTGAAAACTATTGTCGGAGTCATTGAACTTAGCATCCTCTTGCCCGGCTCAATCGCATTTGCTTCATTTCCAACCAGGCCGTATATGTTTGGCGCACCCGGCTTGGAAGAGAAGTCATCCATTTCATTGTTCAGAAGAAATCCGGCTCCTTTCACCACAACCCTGTTTCCGAATACATCATTCAGTGTAGTGGTGGTTGAAACTACATTTCCAAAGGCGTCAGCAACGCTGTAATGAGTCGTCTGGTCGCTCTCTCTGTAATATGCATCGCCATGCCTTATGACTGAACTTGCCGAGGAACTGCCGGGAGAATAGTCCTGCATCCTCCTTTCAGCATACACTTTTGAAGTCAGAATATCCCAGGGTACGTTTACAAAATCGGCATCACCCATGAATTCGCTCCTGTCTGCATACACTCTTCTCATGGCCTCGGTCATAAGTTGAACAGATTCGGCTGATCCGTACCCCATTGAACGAAGGTCGTAATTCTCAAGAATGTTAAGCAGGTAAATCAGGCTTATGCCGCCACTGCTCGGAGGCCCCATCGAGATCAGATCATAGCCTTTGTATGAACCTTTCATCACTTCCCTTTCCTTAGGCTCATATGCATGAAGATCATCAAAAGTTATGATACCATTTCCCCTCTGCATTTCTGCCACGATCAACTCTGCTGTCTCACCGTCATAGAATCCGTCTTTGCCAAGGTCCGAGATCCTCCTGAGCGTATTTGCCAGATCCTTTTGAACGAGAAGAGTCCCGGGCTGTACACCCGAGCCGAATATCTCCCGGGATCCTTCAAACTTGATGAAATCCGATCTGTACGAATCAATTGTCTGAGCCAGTTTCTCTTCCACTGTGAATCCGGTATCAGCAATATCGATCGCGTACTTCAATATATCCTTCCTGCTCATTGTTCCGTACTTGTCCAAAGCAAAGAGCATTCCCGCAACCGAGCCCGGCACTCCTGCGGCAAGCTGTCCGACTGTGCTGAGGCCCGGTATCACATTCTCTTCGGAGTCAAGATACATGTTTCTGTGCGATGCGCCGGGTGCCTTTTCACGATAGTCAATCGAAGTGTTTCTGCCGTCGCTCAGGTGTATGACCATGAATCCGCCCCCTCCGAGATTTCCTGCCTGCGGATACACGACCGCAAGCACAAAACCTGTTGCGACAGCCGCATCTATTGCGTTTCCGCCCTCTTTCAGCACGCTGATGCCTGTCTCTGTAGCAAGCTTATGAGCAGAACTTACCGCACCGTTCCTGTATTCCTGCGAGCATGCATAGAATGGATCTACAAACAGGAAGACAAGTATGAACAGAGCCATGCACTTTGGTCTTGTCTTCCTCATGTCTTCCAGTCCCTGTTATATCTGAAATCAACATTAACAGTTCTCTTGCCCACCTTTGCAATAAGCGGAGGGAGCCTCTTGAACTGATTTCTTTCAATCATCCTGTTGACCTTGTTCATGAACTCATCCCTGAATCCGGATTTGCGAAGTGCTTCCGGAGATCTTCTAAGATCTATTTTCTGATAAAGATATCTGTCAACTTCTTCGTATGTGAATCCAAGCTCTCCTTCATCTGTCTGCCCTTTCCACAGATCGGCCGAAGGCTTTTTGTCGAGTATTGATGACGGAACTCCAAGGTGCCGTGCGAGGGACCGAAGCTGTGTCTTATAAAGATCGCCAACGGGATTTATGGCGCAGGCCGCATCACCAAAGATCGTCGAATAGCCAAGAAGTATCTCTGTCTTGTTGCCTGTTCCGACAACAAGTCCGTTGCATCTTGCAGATTCATCATAAAGCATAATCATTCTTATCCTCGCCATTACGTTCCCCATTCTCACCTTTGAGTCCTCTTCCCCTTCGCTCAGTTCAAATACTGCATCTACGGGTTTTGTTATGTCAGCTTTTCTGAAAGGCACCTTCAGCGAATTCACGACTTTCATTGCATCTTCAACGCTGTCAGGACTGCTTGTTTTGTAAGGCATGATGAGGCACATCACGTTCCTGTTTCCCAGGGCTTTTGCAGCAAGATAAGCAACGACTGCTGAATCAATGCCTCCGGAGAGTCCGATCACTGCCTTCGACAGCCCGATCCTTTTTGTTTCATTGCTGATAAACCCGGTAAGGAGGCCGGTTAACAAATCATTGTTCAGTTCCAATTTCGTCATTATATAAAAAAAGCCGACCCGGTCAACCGGATCGGCTTGAAATATTCTTCTGCCCTGTTACTTTGATACCTGATAAACAATCTTTCTGATCGTGTCAAACTGCAAGTACGGAAACAGTTCCTGGATCTTGTCAATTGCTTCACCTGCGCTCATTTCCCTTCTCATTTCCTTGTACATCTGCCTTATTTTATAGTCTCTTATGGCCTTTTCGTCAAGCAGTTTATACTTCTTAAGTGTATTGTATACGTTGTCATCGATAAGTTCACTCAGAGGGTTGTCGCTTTTTGACTTAACTGCAGGTTTCAATTTTCTCTCCTTGTTGATGTTGTTAAAATTTGAAAAGACAGTCCAATCACTTCTTGTCTCCGTAAACAAATAATCCTATACAAAAATAGCTCATAAGGGCATGCAAAGTCAAGCAAGGTTGCGTTTTTGAGCCGGAAACTAAGAATTTATGTGTTTTGTTAGGGCATTTTGTCTTATATTGCATTTCAAACTCATTGGCAAATAATATAAGTTCCTCAGTGAAAAAACTCCTGCTTTTAGTCTCCCTGCTTTTGTTTGTTTCCGATGCTTTTACTCAGGCAAGTTCTGATTATCTCAAGATCTCAGCACTCACCGGAAAGTCATCTTACAAACCGGGAGATACTGTGAAGCTTGCGGTTGTGATTGATATCCAGAAACCCTATCACATAAACTCAAATATCGTAAGCGACCCAACCCTGATACCCACTACTGTTTCAGTAACTTCAAAGAGCTTCCCTGAGCTCGGTGTGCTTTATCCTGAGAGCAAGTTGCTGAAGTTCGAGTTTTCTGATAATGAGATCGATGTTTATGAAGGAAAAGCGGTAGTCGGGATCTTATCCGCGGTTTCTGCAGACGCACAGGAAGGTGAAACTTACTTCAGCTATTCTGTTAACTTTCAGGCTTGCGACGATAAGGTCTGCTATTCCCCAAAGAAGCTTTCAGACAGCGTCAAGATACTGATCAGCAGGAACTCTTCGGATGTAGTTTCAAATTCAGAGTATTTCAGTTCACTTGATTTCACCTCAGGAAAACTTGTAAAGAAATCCGTGAATCAGGGAGCAACAAAGCTGAGCGAGAATGAAAGGACCGGATCACCGGGCGCCGAGGAAGACCAGGTTTCAGACTGGATTCAGGAAAAGGGATTGTTTGCGGCACTTGCTCTGATTTTTCTTGGCGGACTTGCTCTTAACCTTACACCCTGCGTTTATCCGCTGATACCCATAACCCTCAGCTTTTTTGGAGCACAGGCAAGCGGCAGTAAGACTCAGAGCATACTTATGGGAGTTTTTTATGCTCTCGGAATGGCGGTAACTTATTCAACACTCGGAGTTGTAGCGGCTCTTACCGGTGGCATTCTGGGTACTGCGCTTCAGAATCCGATTGTGATTATTGTGATCGCCCTGATTATGGCAGCGCTTGGATTAAGCATGTTCGGCTTGTTTGAGATCCGTGTTCCGCAAAGTCTTGCATTGATCGGCAATACAAACAGGTCAGGATATTTCGGCTCTCTGCTCATGGGCCTGACGGTGGGATTCATTGCCGCGCCTTGCATAGGTCCTTTTGTACTGAGTCTTCTTGTCTATGTGGGAAAGATAGGGAGTGCTTTTACGGGATTTCTCCTGTTCTTTGTTCTTGCTATGGGCCTCGGACTTCCGTATGTTTTCCTTGCCGCTTCATCCAGTTCGATCAGCAAGCTTCCAAGATCCGGAGAATGGATGATAGGTGTGAAAGTGATCTTCGGACTCATACTTTTCGGGATGGCGCTCTTCACTTTGGCACCGCTCATTCCGGAGGATCTGTTCGAAAAGATCTTCCCGATCTATATCATCCTTTCAGGGATCTACCTGATACTCTTTGATAAGAACGGAAAGAATTCAGCCGGTTATACGTCTGTGAAGAACATTATTGCAATTGCCGCTGTTGCTGTCGGCTCATGGATGCTCAAGCCGCACGGAGCTGCGGAGGAAGTTAAATGGAACATGCTAACTTCTTTTGATGCAATTGAACAGTCGGTGCAGAGCCAGGGAAAGCCGGTGATAATAGACTTCTATGCAGACTGGTGCGCTCAGTGCAAGGAACTTGACAAGTACACTTATACAGATCCCGGCATTGTGGAAATGACCAAGGATTTCAACAACATCAAAATAGACCTCACAAAGGAAAACGAGGAGATCACTTCGAAATTCGATATAAAAGGGCTACCGGTAGTGGTTTTCATGGGACCTGACGGGAAGGAATTACGTGACCTTCGTGTCACCGGTTTCCTGGAACCCGAAGAGTTTTCAAAGAGGATTGAAGCATTGGAAAAAAATCTAAACAAAGAATGATATTTAAAACAGGATTCCTGGCTTTGATTGCCGGCATTTTCATTTCTTGCGTTGCGAATGCTCAATTTGAAGATAAGACCGAAAGCGGGTTTTCATTGTCTGAACTTCGAAGTAATGCAAAAGTTGAAGCAATGCGCGAGATAGATCTCGGTGACAAACTTGAGACGCAGGCTTCTAAGAAATCGCCTGTTCTTGCATTTGCATATTCATTACTGCTTCCCGGCGCCGGCCATTGGTACATTGACAGAATGGACGTTGGGAAATATTTCCTTACAGCTGATGCAATCTCCTGGACAGGACTAATCTCTCTCAACATTTACGGCGACAATGTAATTGACGATGCCGAAAGCTATTCGGTAGAGCATGCAGAGGTGACTGACCCCTCCGGAAAAGATGAGGATTTCTTTGCCAACGTTGGCAATTACAACAGCGTTTACGAGTACAACAATGACAAGCTTTCACGGGGCGAATACAGCATGCTTTATAATGTGAGCACCCAGTTCTGGAACTGGGATGCGGAATCCAACAGGGATGTGTTTGAAGCTCAAAGAAAGAAAAGCGAAAGGATTTACAACAACAGGATAATCTTCGGGAGCCTGCTGATTGCCAACAGGGTCGTAAGCGGCATCAGCGCTTACCTCATAGCAAACAATATGAACAAATCACGAAAACTCACGGTTGTCCCGAACCTGCTGTACAAGAACGGAATGAGCATTGACGGTATTGAATTCAAGTTCGCCGCGAAATTTTAAGTGATCAACAATTGCCGAATTACAAACTCCTGATTGAGTATGACGGGAGGAAATTCGAAGGCTGGCAGAAACAAAAGGCAACTTCCAACACGATACAGGAAACAATTGAATCGGCCATTTCGCAGGTCCTTAGATTGCCGGAGATACGACTTACCGGAGCCGGACGCACAGATGCCGGTGTGAGTGCATACGAACAGGCTGCAAACTTTTCAGCGGAATCAGAAATTGATACAGGAAAATTTGTGCATTCTGTAAATTCGGTGCTTCCCAAAGAGATCACGATTCTTAATGCAGTTGAAGTAAGCAATGATTTTCATTCACGATATTCGGCAATTGCCCGGGAATATTCTTACAGATGCACTACCATAAGAAAGTCCATCAATTCTGACCAGTATTACCACGTAAAACATGAACCTGATTTTAATAGGATGCAACAGTTCATCAGGCATGTACTTACGCTTGAGAACTTCAGGACATTCTGCAAGAACAAGGACGATAAACACAACTTTGCCTGCAATGTCAGCAATTTCGAAATAACAAAATCCTGTAACACTGAATTTGAATTCCGCATCACAGCAGACCGTTTCCTTCATTCCATGGTGCGTGCGCTTGTGGGATGCTGTCTTGACGTAAGCAGAGGCAGGTTCAGCCTTGAAGATATAGTGCCGGCGAGCGAAAGAGGAGAAAAGATCAACCTTTACTTCGTTCCGCCTGAACCGTTAAGTTTAATAAAAATCCACTACAGAAATGAAAACTAAGATCCTTTCACTCGCATTGATGAGCCTGTTCTGCATTGCCGGCACAGCCTCATCACAGGAAAGCGGGAAGAACTTCAGGAAACTCGAGCTTATGCAGAGGGCCGCTGATGTCGAGATCGAATCGCATTCTTCAACAATGAAGAACCTGGCCCCGAAATCTGAAGAGAAGAGCCCATACCTTGGCGCCCTGTTTTCAGGAATACTCCCCGGCAGCGGTGAGTTCTATGCAAAGAGTTATATCAAAGCGGCAGTGTTCTTCGCAATAGAGGCTGGTCTTTGGACGGCTTATGCAATCTACGACAACAAAGGCGATGATCAGACGGAGCAGTACGAAAACTACGCAGACCAGAACTGGAGCATCAACAAGTATGCGCAATGGCTTGTCGACCAGCAGTTTACCGGTTACACTGCAATTACAAACCCGAACAATCCGGATAAGGAAACTCTCAGGCTTCAGGTGAATGAAGTTGAGCGACAGAATTTTTCTCACCAGCTGCCTCCGTTCGGAGCTCAGCAGTACTATGAGCTTATCGGAAAGTATCAGAATTTTGTTGCAGGGTGGG
>CAZTQR010000050.1:13907-24735 GCA_964615795.1 uncultured Ignavibacteriaceae bacterium | reverse complement strand
AATTTTTAAAGGAATTGGGGCTTCCACCAATATAGCAATATGGAATGCCAATCAAATTCTGTCATTGTCAGGGTTCCCATACATTGCAACGAACTTAATTTCATATATTGTGCCAACCGTTCAAACATCAGGATGTCCTGGAAAGCAACAACTGCATTTTGCATTTCTATAGCTAATTTTATGATTGACCTATGAGACATGTATCCGGACATATCTGAATTTAGCTACGGCTACGCGCTGACGGAGGAGTTAATACATAACTCGGGCCTTCCTATTCGAGCCGCTCCTCTTTTCCCATCTCTAATCCAAGAAGGTCGAGCAGGTGGTGGCTATGACGTCCAAATTCCGTTCATTGGGTTTCCTCTCTTTCTCCAATTCAAATTATCGGACTGTATGGTTAGAGGCACAGCTTGGGAGGCACAAATGGGACTACTAAACCCTCCGTTCTACCGTATGCATCTCCGACCAATGAAGCACTCTCAACAGCATCAGTTGCTTCTTGGTCTTGAATCAAGCGGTGAGCTTGTTTACTACGCAGCTCCGCACTTTCACAAGCCCGCTGAACTGAATGACGCCTACCTGAACAAACGAGTAATTGACCAATCTGTATTTGTTAAACCGAGTGATATTGGTGCTCTTCCAGATGATGATTCGCACCATATTGCATTCTGTAAGGGGCAACCTACTTACTTATTCAGCGAGCCACGAAGACTGCAAGAAAAAACAATAATGAGAAATAGGTTTGATGATGACCTTCTGCAGAGAATTGAAAAGAGAAAGCACTTCAACGGTAGCAGAGATGAAACGGCACAACTGGCAAATAAAATGCTTGAAGCCATAAAGCAGTGGAATACGCTATTCAGTTCAACGGAAGATGCGGAAGGCAGTAATGTAACTGAAAAACTATCCGCTCTAGAGCCTCGATTTCAAATTGCATATTTGACACGTGCTTTCTTCGGCTGCGAGATCATTCTTATAGGTTCAAAAGATGAGCCACAGAATGTTTGACCAGGGTTTTAATGCTATGCGGCTAACACAGCGCAGCTTTCGTCTCGGCTAAGTCTATCGTTAGAAGCAAACTGTCAATATTCGAATCTTTGCAAAGGTGACTTCACAATGTACCAGCCGTCGGAGACCTATACAGAGTAACTAATTCCAAAAAAAAACTAATGTATCAGCCTCCCGCCGTTTTTGGCCTTAGTGAGCGAAGCCTGCGCGCAGAATGTGCTCATGTTTAGTTGTCGCGGGCGGGCCTGCCCACAGAGTGTGTTCTTGTCTTGTTTTTGCAGGCGGGCGAGCGTGACCCCGCCTGAATAGTTTACATACTAACTTCCGCCTTAAACGGCGGGTAGGCAACAACTTAACCTAACCAACCACATTCATCACCACCTCAACACTACCCCCTCTCCGGCTTTACTCCCTTAATTCTATAATCAAGTACTATGTGGATCCTTCCCGCATGCAGCAATCAATGAAGTTTTGATGCCTCGGGCAGGCGCTGCGCTTCGCCTGTCTGCGCCAGGCAGGCTTGCTCAGGATGACAAGTTCGTGGTGGACAAAGAAGAGCAAAGCAACTAGATGTTCTTACTATGATCTTCTTACACTTTACAAACTTGCCATCCTTCACAAACTTGTCATCCTGAGTGCCTGCCCGCCGAAGAGTGTGCACGATTCACTGCTGCAGGCCTGCCTGCTGCAGGCAGGCGGGAAGCGAAGGATCCATTTTCACCGTTGTTGGACTTAGCAAACAAAGCCTGCCCGCAGAGAGTGTTCTTGTTTAATTTATGCAGGCGGCCGAGCGTGACCTCGCCTGAACAAACTGTAAACTTGATTCCGTTTTAAACGACGGGCAGACATAGCTACTTATTACTTTTGCCCTTTTAATTATATTGGATGCATTGGACAGGCGAAGTGATTTTGGTTCTCCGCACTTTGCCAAGCCCAGAACCGTTAGCGGCAAGCTCAGAAAAACTACAGAGCAAATCACGAACTTAAGAACTAAAATCATGATCTAAATGAAAATAGCCTGATTTCATTTATATTCAAGTTCTCCAAAAGATGATTGAAAAAAACAAATCAACATTACAAAGTAACTTTGAAAATAAAAAATGAATAAGAAGAAAACTTCCATACGTTTTTTTGACGACCGGGAAGTACGAGCCGTTTGGGACGAAAAAGACGCTAAGTGGTGGTTTTCTGTGTTGGATATTGTTGCCGTGCTTACCGACCAGGACGATTACACAAAAGCCCGTAACTATTGGAAATATCTTAAGGCGAAATTGAAGAAAGAAAACAGCCAAGTGGTTAGTGCTACTACCCAGTTGAAATTACTTGCCCCTGACGGCAAGAAGCGATTAGCCGATTTGCTCGATTTCAACGGTATTATTGCATTGGGCAAAGAGTTCCCGGGTAAAAAGGCTAACCGATTTATAGAATGGTTTACATACAGTGATGAAAGCATAGACGGCAAAAGTAAAACAAAGGCGTATGCACTATTTGAAAGTTCATTTATTAGCGACATTGAAGTTGGCACTACAAAAGGGTTGCAACAAATTCACGCTTATTTGTTTGGCGGCCTGTATGATTTTGCAGGACAAATAAGGCAAAAGAACATTTCAAAAGGAGGATTTCAATTTGCCGTATCACGCTTCTTAGGCAAAACATTACAGCAAATTGATGCAATGCCCGAAACTACTTTTGACGAAATCGTTGAGAAATATGTAGAAATGAATACCGCTCACCCTTTTATGGAAGGCAACGGTAGAAGCACCCGAATATGGGTAGATTTGATACTAAAAAAACGTCTGAAAAAATGTGTGGATTGGAGTAAGATAACCAAAAGAGATTATATGAACGCAATGATGCTAAGCCCAACAAACAGCAGCGTTATAAAAGCATTATTGAAAAACGCTTTAACCAACAAAATAAACGACCGTGAGATGTTCATGAAAGGAATTGATTATTCCTATTACTACGAAGAAAACTGACTAAGAGAAGAATGATTCTGCCGTTAATTTAGCAAAAGAAGCCAGCCTTCAGAGAATGTGACTGCTTTATCGCTGCAGGCGTGAAGTATCCATTCTTAGTAATCAAGACCTATGTAGATCTTTCCTACCTGCAATAGGCAGGCTTGCTCAGGTATTATGTTTAAAATAGAAAGCCTCATAAAAGTTTTGCAATTTTGATTGTCAAAACATTTTGCAAAAACTAAAATGAGGCATTTCCACTATGAAGCAAAGTAATTATTTAGATTTCAGCAATCAGCACATTTATGTAGGACTGGATGTTCACCACAAGAGCTGGACTGTGAGCATAGTGATCAACGGCACACTTGCCGGCCGGTTTGTTCAGGAGCCGGACCCGTTAGTACTTCTAAGATACCTAAAGAAGAATTATCCAAACGGTATTTATCACTGCGCCTACGAAGCAGGATTCTGCGGCTTCTGGATACATGAAATACTCCTGGCACATGGAGTGGACAGTATTGTTGTTCATCCGGCAGATGTACCAACGACTGGTAAAGAAAGAGACAGGAAGACCGACAAAGTTGATTCAGGGAAGCTTGCCAGAAGTCTGGAGAACAATCAACTCACACCTATTTATGTTCACGATCTGGAACATTATGAAGAACGGTCGCTGCTACGCAGACGTGAAGGATTGGTTCAGAACCAGACACGGTGTAAGAACAGGATCAAGGGACTAATGAAATTCTTCGGATATAAGTTGGATGAGTCAAAAGTCGGTCAACACTGGTCTGCAAAATACATTGAAGAACTGGAGAAATTGCACAGTGAACATCACCACGCAGAAGAGACACTAAAGTCATTTCTTGAGGAACTAAGTTACTACCGGAAATTACTGTGTGAGATAACCAAAAAGATCAGAAGTCTCTCAGAGACGAAGAAGTACAAGCAACGGGTGGAATTACTGGTCACAGTACCCGGGATCAGCACATTATCGGCAATGATATTACTGACTGAGTTAGGTGAAATAAGCCGATTCCGAAGGTTGGATGATCTTTGCAGTTACGTGGGGTTGGTTCCGTCTGAACATTCAAGCGGAGAAAAGAAAGACAGCGGCCATCTGACAAGAAGGGGAAAATCAATAATGAAAAGGATAATAGTAGAAGCAAGCTGGACGGCAATAAGAAAAGATCCGGGTCTTTTGATGAATTTCAACGGGTTCTGCAAGAGAATGAAGAAGAGCAGGGCAATCATAAAGATTGCAAGAAAATTCTTAAGCAGAATACAGCATGTATTGAAATACAAAGAAGAGTATAAATTCCTGGCAAGTTGCTAGGAAACAGATGAAGCAATTACAATTTACAAGAAGCAACCGAAGAGGGCAAAGGCAATTGTCATCCTGCAGCAAGTAATATCACGACTGCTACGCTCAGGTTGCCTGCCCTCGCTTCAAAAAATTAATGATATACAATGCAGCACACAGCTTCCAAAAGGTGATGACTGCTGATAAAAGATTATTCAAGTAAATTGTAATCGCCGGAACAAAATATTGCGAACTAAACAAAACAGTTCAATGAATTTGAGGCTTTCATTTTAACATAAAAGGATGACAAGTTCGATGTTGTGCAAAAGCGCCTCTGTCAGCAACATTTTACCTCTTCTATTCTCCCTATTCAATAAACCATTCCACCAAACACTCCCCCTCCTTGGAGGCCTGCCCGCCAATCATAAAAACCCTCTGTAAGTATAACCGCAGGCGGGGGTCGGGGGGTGGATCTCAAGAGCAATACAGAAATGTCGTCCTTCCTCATGCACTAGCAGTACAAATGCTAATCTATTCGTCCCCATGCCTTATCAGTACACATGCTAACCTATTCGTCCCCATGCCTTATCAGTACACATGCTAATCTATTCCCCCCCCCGGAAACTTTTTTGAAACTGAATAGTTTAATTTCTTCAAACACGGAAGAACAACCCGAACAGGCAAAATGAAATAGTGCCGGTAAGTAAACTGCATGCGCAAAGATTCGAAGATGAGCATCTAAATAGCGAAGATATGAAACAGACCTGAAACGAAATGACGATGATACAGAACAACATGCAGCGCTCGCGCGAAGAAAGTTGACATCATTGCAAAGACAAGTAACACAAGCGCGAAGACTTGTTGCAAAGACAGAATGAATGGTGACGGTCACGGAATCACAAGTAACAAATGCAGAATGATCTGTGCAGAAAAGAAATTGAATGTGACGATCACAGAACTAACCGGCGCAAAGACATTGTTGAGTGAAACAAACACAGAACTCAACGTGCAGAGCAGAAATTCATTCTCGCGCCGATAGAATTAAGTGAAGCAATTGAGGAATTGAATGTCGCGGTAACGGAATCAACTGAGGCTGCAAGGTAATTGACTGACAAGGTAAAGAAATTAACTGAAGCAAAGAAGGAACCGGCTGAGACGCTGCGGGAACTAAAAAATAACTCAAAGGAATTATACAGACAGTAACAGGAATTGATTCACAATCCGGATCTCAATGGAAGTGAAACTGCGGAATCAAATGAACGGGAAGACACGAAGATGCGACACGGATGCAAGCAATGTTATTTCTCATTGAATTTGTTCAACTATATTCTCCTTGCAAGGGAAGAAAAACAGCGCCGGACTTAACGGCGTAATTCACAAACGCAAAACCAATCCGCCCGTGCTCGTTGCACGGAACTACGGAAAGGAGGAAAACAAAATGAACAAAAGAGAAAAGAACAAGATCGCAATGATCGAATCGGTTGTTGCATCACTGGATCAGAAGAAGGAGGAGTTTACAGGACTCCCCGGCATCACTTCCGCAATGGCGCTCCTCAAAGAAAAAAGGGATGAGCTCTTCGCAAAAGAACAGGAGCGCATTCAGGTTAGCGTCGGAACCGTTCAGAGAAAGAAGTTTGCAAGAAAAAATGCTGAAGAAAAAGCAAACACCGTCGCTGCAGCACTCAACTCGCTCGCAATCGCAACCGGTAATACCATCCTCCGCGAGAAAACAGACTTGACTATTCATGCCATAGGTAAGCTGAGAGATGTCGAACTTGTAATTTTCCTTAACACGGCAAGAACTGCAGCCATGAACGCAATAGGGGAACTTGCAGCTTACGGCTACTCACAGAATGATCTTGATGAACTCATTAATGCATCAGAAGAATACTACGATGCAATTCGGGGAAAGGAAACAGGCAAGAGCGACAGGGTCTCCGCTAAAGCCGCTATAAAAACTATATTCGAAGAAACTGACGAGGTCATCAAGAGAGTTGATAAGATCATTGAAAGCTTCAGAACCAAGAAACCTGATCTTTACAACGCTTACAGAAGCTCCAGAAAGATCTATGACTATGGCACGAGAAAGAAGAAACAACCACAAGAGAATCCTTCACAGTAACTTTCTTCCTGACTATTTATGACACTGTGAATGATCAGTAGCACAAATCAATCCCGCAGACTCAAACTGCGGGATTGTTGTTTTATACTTTTGTCATCCTTTACAAATTTGTCATCCTTGTCAGACTTGTCACCCCATAAGAACTTGTCATCCTGAGCGAAGCGAAGGATCCATATTCATTAATCAAGACTGTGTGGATCCTTGGCGCCTGCCCGCAGCATCTGATGTTGATCCAATGCTGCAGGCGGGATTGATCTATTCTTACTAATCAAGATCTGTGTGGATCCTTCGCTGCGCTTCGCTTGCTCAGGATGACAAATTCGTGGTCGTACAAAGATGAGCTAATCAACTATTAACTATTAATATGACCTTGTTAAACTTTGCAAACTTGTCATACTATATGAACTTGTCATCCTGAGCCCTTACAGGACAGGCTCCGCGAAGGATCCATATTCATCAAGCAAGTACTATGTGGATCCTTCCCGTCTGCCTGCAGCAGGCAGGCCTGCAGCAATCAATAAAGTTTTTTACACCTCGGGCAGGCGCTGCGCTGCGCTTGCTCAGGATGACAAGTTCGTGGTATGACTTGGAAACGCTTATCTGCATCAATATTTCGTCCTCGCTGCCGGCAACAATGTGCATTCTCTAACAGCGCCATTCCGGATGTGTATTACTAATTTGTAATTCGTATTTCTCAATTCGTAATTCGTAATTCTTAATTTCTCTCCGTATTTGTTCACTCTCACTTCATCAGTCATTCTATGCCTTCGTTTTTGCATTGAACCGCCTGATAAGCATCCCTAAGTTAGACTGTCGATGGAACTTCTGAGAAACAAGTTCCTCACAAACAATCAAATCAATGACCTATGAAGTATCTAATTTCCATTATAGGTTTCTGCGTTTCACTTCTCATCCCTCAAATCTCACAATCCCAATGGATTCAAACTAACGGACCAACAGGGAATCAAATAAATTGTTTTGCTTCTAATGATGAAGTGATCTATGCCGGAACAGGGGACGGTATTTACCGCTCTTCAGATTCGGGCTCAGGCTGGGGCTATTGCGGCATGGGAGGCTCGGAAGTTTTAAGCGTGGCTGCAAACGGAACATCTGTATTTGCCTCCACATATGATAAATTATACAGATCTACTGATTCAGGAAATTCCTGGACTGAGAGCAACAACGGTCTGCCTGATGATTATGTGAAGGACATTGAAATGAGCAACAATGAAGTGTATGTCGCAACCGGAAATAGCGGTGTTTTCTTCTCCGGTGATAACGGAGATAGCTGGACACTTGCCAGCATTGGAATGCCGAACCAATTTCTCTCAGCAATTGCTTCTGTTGGTTCCAATTTATATGCCGGCTTTGGACCAACCGGGCTATACAGAACTACAAACAAAGGAACAAACTGGTCTTATCTCGGCCTGCAGGGAGATTGGATCCAATTGCTTGAAGTCAGAGACTCGAACTTTCTAATCGTTAAAACTTTTCCCGCTAATGATTCCGGATATAGTGTTCTCATTTCAACAAACAACGGTCAAAATTGGATCGCACGCAAGAACGGCCTGACAGATGATGTCTATTGTTTTGCATTCAAAGGCCAGTATATTTTCGCCGGTGGATATGACGGTGTTTACAGGTCTGCAAATGAAGGTGTAACTTGGATCTATTCAAGTATCGGTATTGAAGGATACAGAATAAGCCGAATACATGTTTATGCCTCAAGAATTCTTGCAGGTCTGATGGGGAGCAACAGCGGAATATATAAATCCGATAACGACGGACAAAGCTGGGAACTCTCCGGCGATGGAATATTGCCCACTTCTGTTTCAAGACTGAAGGCTTCCGGCTCAAACCTTTTTGCCGGCATGTACTACTTTGGCGGAATCAGAAAGACGAGTAACAACGGAGAGAACTGGCTGAATACAGGTTTTCCCGGCTCCGATATTCGCTGCCTTGCTGCAACATCAACAGACCTGTATGCATCAACCACTCACGATCACAGTGAAATTTATCATTCATCTGACAACGGTCAGAGCTGGGCTGCAATAAGCAGTTATCCAAATGTCTTTGACATTTCTGCCATCGAATGCGGAAACGGAAAAGTCTACACATCTACTCAGAATTTCTTTCTTTCATCAGGTCTGCACATGACAACCGATAACGGAGCAAACTGGACAAGGATCGGAAGTTATTCCGGGGCAACGTGTCTCTATTCAAGAGGTAATGACTTGTTGGTCGGTGGATACTATTATGGAATACACATGACTACAAATGACGGTGTGAATTGGATCAACTTAAACAATGGACTACCCGGAAATGGTGTGACTTGTATTACGAGCAAGGATAATGCTGTGATTGCAGGCTTTTCAGGAAATGGCATTTATGTTACAACTAATGACGGCCAAAATTGGTCTGCGGCTAATAACGGACTCAGTGAACTGAATGTAAACTGTCTTGAAGTTTATGGTCAGTATGTCTTTGCAGGAACGGATTCCGGAGTTTTTTTATCAACAAATGTCGGGGCATCGTGGCGGGAATTGAACGGCGGTCTTGAATTTCGACACATTAATGCGCTCGAAGTAAACGGTATTTACTTGTTTGCGGGAACTGTCAGCGGAGGCGTTTGGAGATTGTCTCTCGAAACTCCTTTGCCTGTCGAGCTTCTGCAATTTGTTGCCGTTGCCGGTCCGGGCAAGGTGACACTTTCATGGTCAACTTCTTCCGAAGTCAACAGTTACGGATTTGAAATAGAAAAGAAAGCCAATGAATCTTCTGCATGGTCAATGATAGGTTTTGTAAGAGGCATAGGCACAACCGGCATTGCCAGCAATTACGCTTTCGAGGACAGAAATATTATGACCGGCACTTATGACTACAGACTGAAGCAGATCGACTATAACGGTATTTTCACATACCACTATCTTGACAGAAGTGTGACCATTGGATTGCCGGAGAATTATTCACTCATGCAGAATTATCCGAATCCATTCAACCCGGTAACAGTGATCAGATTCAGTTTGCCTGTAAGAGAGTTTGTTAGCTTGGTAATATATGATTCGCGCGGATCTGAAATTCAGAAGATCGTTTCAGAGACAATGTTGCCCGGATATCATTCGGTAAGCTGGTATGCCGGTGATCTACCAAGCGGTGCATATTTTTGTCAAATGAATGCGGGTTCATATTCGAATGTAAAGAAGCTGGTTCTGCTGAAATAGATATCCTTGTCCTTGCTGGCTTACTGTATCAAGAGTCATGCAACAAAAATTTCGTGTGAATTTTTTCATGTTCCGTATGGCGTCAGGACTTTACTGCCTGCAGCAGGCAGGCGTCCTTCTGCCACAACGAAGCGTTAAACAAATCAATTATTTACTTTCTTACAGCCGGTATCTCTAACTGTTTGCAGATTTCTTTGCAAAGCAAGTCGTCAAGATTGGAATGGCGGGGAATGGTTGTCTTCTTCTTAGTTGTAGAGTTGATGTAGATATCATGTTTGCCACCGTGACGATGCAAGAAGCATTTAGAAGCTTCCATATGTTTTATGAATTCCTTACGTTTCAAAAAAACTAATACGTAAACTCTTGTTCAGCAACTATGGACTCATTGTCATGAGCCTTCTCTTGTCTCATATCAGTAAGATAAAGCTCAAGAGCGTCAACAATGTTTTCTTTAACTTCTTCTATTGACTTCCCCTGGGTCAATACATTTGGTATCTCTTTGATCTGTCCAATCAGAATACCGTTTGTGCCTTTGGTGATTTTTATCGTTAACTTCATTTCAATATTATGATTAGCCTTACTAAGCGCAAAAATAAGACCGGTGTTTACATATTCAAAGGGAAATCAAACTGCGGAATCACTCAGAAATGATACGAACAATTGCAACAATATAAGAAAAATTCCAGTGGCGTCAGTATAGAAGTTTTGCCGTGTGGCGTCAGGACTTTCGTCCTGACGCATTGTGCCGTGTGGCGTAAGCATTTTCGTCCTGACGCATTGTGCCGTATGGCGTCAGCACTTTCGTCCTAAAGCATTACTCCGGTGTTCCGTGGCGTCAGGACTTTTGTCCTGACGCGTTGCTTTTGTGTTTGAATCATTCATGAAACACTGATAAATTCAGAACGATCGTGGTGTCAGGACTTCTGACCTGACGCATTGATTGCATGATACTTTCAGAGCGACCTCTATGAACATAAACTTTGCCGTGTGGCGTCAGGACTTTTCCGTGGCGTCAGCACTTTCGTCCTGACGCATTGTGCCGTGTGGCTCCAGGACTTTCGTCCTGACGCTTTGTGCCGTGTGGCTCCGGTACTTTCGTCCTGACGCATTGCTCCGGCGTTCCGTGGCGTCAGGACTTTCTTCCTGACGCATTACTTTTGTGTATGAATCATTCATGAAACACTGATAAATTCAGAACGATCGTGGTGTCAGGACTTCT
>CAZTQR010000050.1:0-13807 GCA_964615795.1 uncultured Ignavibacteriaceae bacterium | reverse complement strand
TGAATCATTCATGAAACACTGATAAATTCAGAACGATCGTGGTGTCAGGACTTCTGACCTGACGCATTGATTGCATGATACTTTCAGAGCGACCTCTATGAACATAAACTTTGACACTATGGGACTTAGAAACCGACAAATGAACAAAAGTGGCAGTATCTACTTTGTTACAGCTACTGCAGTGAATTGGGAGCCTGTATTTGCACTTGGTGATGACTACAATGACATAATTATCAATTCCCTCAAGCATCTCTTGAATGAACACAAATCTGAATTGGTCTCATATGTTATCATGCCGACTCATCTGCATTTGATTCCGTTTATGAAATCAGGTGAAAGTATTTCTGATTTTATGCGTGATCTTAAGAAATTCACATCTACAAAGATCAGGCAGTTGCTGGAAAAAGACGGAAGAATTGACATTGTTGAAATGTTGAAGATGAATGCAAAAGGATATAAGAATCAGAGATTCAAGCTATGGATGGACAGATTTGATGATGTTTTCATTTACTCAGAGAAGGTCCTTAGAACAAAGATCAACTACATCCATGACAACCCGGTAAAAGCAGGTCTTGTTTATGCGCCTCAAGACTGGAAATATTCCAGTGCCAGAAATTATTTGCTGGATGATCATTCAGTAATTGACGTAAATACAAAATGGGATTTTGAATTTGAATAATTGAATGGGACTCTGATCTTTCATAATTCTAATTATGCATCAGTATCATGCGTCAGGACGAAAGTCCTGACGCCACAACGAACCCACATATAAAATTACTCGCTAAAACAGATTGCAAAAACCGGAAGAGTATAAGATCGATGAGCCCTCTGGAAAATTCAGAGGAGCTCATCGAAATGGAAAGTGTAATTACTTTACGAGCAGCATCTTCTTAACTGCATTGAATCTGCCTGATGAAAGCCTGTAGTAATATACACCGCTTGAAAGAGAAGAAGCGTTGAAGCTTACTGAATAATAACCTGCCGCCTTGAACTCATTTACCAGCGACTTCACTTCCTTTCCTGAATTGTCATAAACAGAAATGCTGACATTTCCGTCGTTCGGCAATTTGTATTCAATCACTGTTGAAGGATTGAACGGATTCGGGAAATTCTGTGAAAGTTCAAATACAGACGGAACTCCAATGATAACTTCATTGCTCAGGTTGAAGTATTCATAGTTTCCGTTGAAGTCTGTTTGCTTCAGTCTGTAACTGTAATTTCCTGAGTTCAGATTTCTGTCAGTGAAAGAGTAATCGCTGTTTGAAGAGGTTGTTCCGTTGCCGGATACAAATCCTACCTTTGTCCATTGATCGCCTGTGCTTCTTTCAATGTCAAATCCGGAGTTGTTCATTTCTGAAGATGTTGACCAGTTCAAAGTCACGGCATTGCCTGAGACCACTGAAACAAAGCTTGACAGCTCAACGGGCAATACACCATCGCCGGTCACTTCAAGCGCATCTATTCCTATGTAATCGGAATTGTCACCCAATGGACCTCCGTTCACTACGTTGTATCTTATTGCAAACCTTGCGCTGAGACCGTCTGACGGAGCTGTGAACGACTTAAGTTCCCAAACTCCATTATTGGATGCCCTGAACTTTCCAAGCTCCATCCATCCGACGCTCTCGGGAGTTGTGCCGCCCAAAGGATTGTACATTACTCTTACGGAATCCGGGAATGGAGCAGTCGTCTGTACAGAACGGCACCTGAATCTTATCGTATCGCCTGTAACCACATCCAGATCGGGCAGAACAAGCCAGCTGTCAATATTGTTTGTTCCGGTCACAACATTATAATTGGCTGCCACATAGCCGGTGGAAGGACCATTGAAAGCATTGAAGACTACAGAGTTACCCTGAAACCAGGTTGCTGTGGCTCCCTGAGTGCCGGTCCCTCTATAGTACACGAGATATCCTCTCGCCTTCAATGCGTTTGTATCATTTGCTGCATCAAAGTTGTCAACATAGTAAATAGCATCTGTAGTAATTGGGTTATTGATTGTTTTTGTCACAGGTGCCTCAGGTGGCGGGCCGGAATGATTAATAGCCGTCTTCGTTGGATTGTCATTGTTAGAGAATCCGAGGAACAATCCTGACACGATCATTGCAAAGAACAGAAGATAAGATTTTTTCATTCTTTTTTAGGTTAGTTTTGAGATGAATGATAAAAACAGGATACTGATTCCCAAAGCCTCCTTTCCGGGATTCAAGTTTAAATTAATGAAAATTTTCATACTAGTATCATACATATTCTAACAAATTTCTAACAAATCTCTGCTTCAGCTGTTGTTTCATTTTCCTCATTCAGAAACCATAATGAATAATAAAGAGAATTGTAACATTATCGTTTTTGAATTCTGCAAATGTGGGAATCTGCTTAAAGAAGAGTCGGTACAAATTCAATTTGTGCTAAACAGTGGAATGAGGAAGAAGTTTGTTCAGAGCCTACCTTTTCCGTGGCGCCAGGACATTCGAGTCTGTCTGAGTACTCGCCGTCCGGAGTGATTCTGTCCTGAACCAAAATGAGATTATCGATTTTTTGAATGGATTCGCAAGAGATACACGCTGGAATAATAGAGATGTTTAGTTCTCGGACAGACTCCAAAGTCCTGACGCCACATAGAATATATGTCCTTATGGTCAGGCCGCTCAAAGGCGATAACTGACTTTCTTTTCACTGTTCGCAAACTCTTGTTCGCAGTGCCGATAATTACACAGCCGGCCCCGGCTTAAGAATCTGGCGGGCTTGTGCTTACGGCCTGATCACTCCTGTGAACAGTGATGCATTGTTATCCGCAACAGCATAGTCAGTCGCATCCGTGAAATCATCTCCTGTCAGGTCGGTTGAAATGTAGCCGGATGCAAATGCGTAAGCATCGTTGTCTATCAGTGCAAGGTCAGTGGCGTCAATGGCGCCGTCCCTGTCAACATCACCGCTGAAAAGACACCACTTTCCCGATCTCAGCTTTTCGTTGCTTCCGTATGCCTGAGAAGCAGAAGACGTGAAGTCATACGTCTTGAGGCTTCCGCGTGTCATAGATTCCCCTCCCGCTTTGCTCCATGTCTCAATTGAGTTCCTGTGTATTATCCTTAAGTAGTATGTGCCCGTTGGCGCATTCCTGAATATGAACGCGCCTGTGAAATTCAGCGAGTCAATTAGGGCAACCGCAGAATCCACGGGGCTGAACGGGCTTACTGCATTCATCAGATACGCTCTCACTGTGTCCCTTCTGTTCAGCTTACCAGTGACGCTGTTATAATACCCCTCCGGTATCAGCGATATGCTGAACTGAGTATAGCTTAGTACTGTCTGAAGCCTGATGCTGTCTAAGTAAAGATTGTTTCCGAAGCCGCTGACTGCCCTGAATTTGATCTTATTCACGGATGGAGGGAGCGCGTAACTTTTTGAAGCCCACTGATTCGCATTCGGAACAAAGTCATCGAATCCGACCCCTGTCGAATTCAGCGGTCCGCCGTCAGAGTTTCCCCAAAGCTTCTGAAACACCGAATAAGTTGAACCTCCGTTTGTTGAGACTTCGATTATAAGTGAGTCGGTATACACATTGTTATTGTAAGGCGAGTAAGCGTGGTCAAACCTTATGCTGTCGCCCGCAAGGGCCGGCGAAAATGTCGGAGTGACAAGTGACTGTGATGTTCCGGGATTGTAATTCCAGTTATCGCATTTCACTGATCCGGTTCCGATGCCGTAACTGCTGACCGCACTGCGCGACAAATAGCCTGCTCCTCCCGGAATGAGCATCCATCCTGCCGGAGGAAATGCTGTTGATTGGAATCCCTCACTTAAAAGTGTGATGTACTCTCCAAGATAAGGCGTGAGCGTGCCGCTTGCCGTATTGTTCAGATTGTTGAGATCACCTGCAATATATACAGAATCTCTTACCGTGTAAGTTGTCCCCGGAATAAATGTCCATGAAGAATGTGTTACTTCCGCCGTCGCTCCTGATGCGAGATTGCTTACAGTCTTCGTACTCATGTATCCTCCCGGACTGATCTTTCTTACGCTTGTGAATGTGGCGCTGCCCGGAGCATTGTTCCTCACTGTTCCTTTCGGATTGACAGTGTTGGAGGCATAATATTTTATTCCTGCATCTCCAATTGAATACGCTTGCACATCGGCAACAGCAGAGTTGAGCTGAATTTCAAAAACACCTCTGCCGTGAGTTCCCGCTCTAAGTTTGTTAGATGTTCTGTGATAATCAAGATGCATCACAACAGTGTTCGGAAGCCCGTTTGCAAGTTCAACCCAAACCTGCCCGTAGTTATTTGTAACAAACACCCCGACGTCTGTGGCAATGTAGTAAACAGAAGTTGACATGCCGGGATAGAAGATCAGCGCATCATTTGCAGGCGAATCGGGAAGATTGCCGGAAACATTGTTCCAGCTTGAACCTCCGTTCGTTGTCTTAAATATTTTCCCGTTTCCGAATCCGGAGAAAGTTGCAATCGCTACAAGCGGAGAATCAGGATGTGAATATACGCTTGTTACAACTGCGTTTGGCAGGCCGTTAGTGACACTGTAGAATGTATATCCCCGGTTAGTTGATCTGAAGATATTCGCTTCCGAAGTCGCATACATTACATTGCCCGATGATCTTCCTATCGCAAGCTCCCTTATTGTGCCCGATGTTCCGGATGAAATTGCAGACCATGCCGCTCCCCAGTTTGTGGATTTAAAGACCTGCTCGCGGGCTGTATAGAAAACCCCTCCGGAATCGGGATGGCTGATGATCGGGCCTATCCAGGCAGCGTTTCCGTAAAGACCGTTTCCGGCGCCGCTGAAGCTCGTTCCGCCGTCAGTTGACCTGAAAACGCCGTTGCCCTGAGTCTCACCGAGTATGTATGAATTATTCTTTTCATGAAAGCACACTTCGCCTCCGTCACCGCCGTAGGCCGCATACCAGTTGAGTGAACCTGTGGTGCGCTGAGTGCCGTTGTCCTGAGTTCCTCCCATAACGTGGGATGCATTGGAAGGATCAGCGGCGATCCTGTAGAACTGTGTCAGTGTATGATTGGTATTTAGATTGATCCAGTTGGTTCCTCTGTTTGTTGATTTCCAGATGCCTCCGTCATTTACGCAAAGCATTTGGTTTGAGTTTGTGGGATGAAAATCAATATTGTGCTGATCAACGTGCACAATACCACCGCCGTATCCGAATGTAATGTTCGAGAAATTCGTGCCGCCGTTGGTCGTCCTCCACACGTCTATTGATCCGACATAAGCGGTGTTTGCATCAAACGGGTTCACATGCATGTAAAAATCATACCATCCCTGCACGCCTTCAAAATTGTGTCCGGCGCTTACCTGGAAATAATTCTGGCCGGCGTTGGTTGACTTGAAAACGGAGATGTTTCCTGCGTTGTATGTCGCACAGTAAAGAACAGCCGGCATTGAACGGCAGATAGCCAGTTGATTTCTTTCCTGCATTGTCAGACTTGAATTTACTGTGAACGAAGCCCCGCCGTTCACTGAAATCACATATCCTGTCCCACTGCCTGTCGCATATGCTGTGTCGCCTGTCGGAGAAAAGACAACATCATCGCATCTTCCGCTGAGGATCCTGTTCCATGTCGCGCCCGAGTTTGTGCTTCTGTAAAGCCCGTCATAGCTCATTGCCGCAAGAAGCTGGGAAGGATAGTTCGGCCTTATTACAAGCTTGGCATTATAAGAGGCGGCCGGAAGTCCCTGCGAACTGTTGCTCCAGGTTGTTCCGCCGTCAGTTGATTTAAGGAGGCCTCTGCCGTAGTAAGAAACCACACTGTATGTAGCTTCGCCGGTTCCGAAATAGATGATGTTCGTGTTTGTCGGATCGATTGCCAGAGAGCCGCATGCAAGCGATGCTTCGTAATCAGACATTGCAGTCCATGTACTGCCGGCGTCGTATGACTTCCAAACCCCGCCGTTTGCTGATCCTGCGTAAATGATGTTGGGATTCACAGGATCGTATTTGACGGATGTCATCCGTGATGTGATATTCGAATAATCGAAATAGAAACCTGTGGTAGGGCCGATGCTGGTCCATGTGTCGAACAGGCCTGTCATGGAAAATCCGCGACTTGTGCGCAGAAGATCTTTCTGCCGGACGGCTTTGCCGTATGCATCTTCAGGGATGAAGTTGTCCGGATACATCCTTTGTTCGTAGAACCACCTCTGTCTCAGAAATGCTTTCCTCCCTGACGCCTCGCTGTCGGTGATCTCATAAGGATTGTCAGGTATAGTAAGGTCCTGTGCATTCGATACGGAAAGTGAAAGAAGAAGTAGTCCGATTACTGCTAACATGCGTTTCATGGCTTTGCAATTTTTGATTTTTGATCATTACGTTCTTTGCTTCAGCCCGATTGCATATGCAGTAAAGACTACGTGACCTGTACAATTGAAAGGCTTGTTAAGGCATTACTGCCGATACATATGCTGAAGCGTTGTTATCGGCAACCGAATAATCCGTGGCGTCAATAAAACCGTTGCCGTCAATATCCGTTTTCAAATAGCCCGATGCAAAATTCAGCGCATCGTTGTCGATAAGCGCGAGATCGGAGGCATCGATCGCTCCGTCGTTGTCAGCATCTCCGCTGAAGATGCACCACATCCCTGCCTTCAATGTCATGTTGCCGCCGAACGCACTGCTCTGAGATTGAGTGAAGTCAAACACAGCAGATGATGTTCTTGAAAACAGTACAGGCGCGGAGCTCCATGTCTCAAGAGCGTTGCGGTGCTTAAGCTGAATGTAATAGCTCCCTTCCTCCGCTCCGGCAAATTCGAAGGAAGCATTTCCTGATCCGTCGGTCATCTTCAATGATGAATCGGCAATTCCATAAGGCGAAGCGGCATTCCTCAGATACACGCGCATTGTGTCGGGGATCATTGCAGTTCCGTTCCAAAGTCCTTCCGCAAGTACTCGCAAATCCAGAACAAGATTGGGAATGAATTCAACCGTGAAGTCATGAAATGCCTGAGCTGTGTTCAGGTTGCTGTTGCCGGTAATTCTTGCATAGTGGATTCCGGCAGAAGCATCAAGAGAAATGCTGTCTGATGATCCCGAGTAATTCTTGCCTGCGAGGACATTTCCTGAACTTCCGAGTAATGCAATAGTTGAAACACCAGCGGCGGATGAAAGGACTTTAAGTTTCAGCTTTCCTCCTGTATTGAGATTGAATCTGTAAACATCCGTATCGGAAGTTGAGCCGAAACTCTGCGCCGTTATGCATGCAGAGTATGTGTTCCCCATGATGATAAGGTAAGCAAATTCCTTCCTGTCCGGCTCATCAAGTCCCCGTATGATTGACCTGACGTCGCTTGTCTGCTGAAGGTGATTTCTTGTGTTGTACAAAGTATCGGCAATCCCCGCAGGCTGCGGCTGACTGCCCGAGTACAGCCACTGCCTTGAAGTTGATACAGCAAGGTCGGTCCCGAGTCCGAGGTAATTTGATGTGATGTAAGTGTAGATTATGTTCGCCGGCAAAGGCAATGCGGAATTTAAACTGTTTCCTGATGATATGCCTGTCAACTGATCTCCCGCAAGATTGTTGCAGTCAATATCGCGGTTGTAAAAATTAGTAGTGACATTCGATTCATTGTTCGAGAAGAGGTACGCTCCTGACTGTCCGTTTGTGTAGCTGATCCTCATGTCGCGCATGGCTTCGCTGTTGTTGTCAATCGTTAAGAGCGGAATTGAAGTCACGTTTGTTCCGAGATGAGGAGTTCCGGTTGTAACAACCTTTGCGACTTTATGACCGTTCACCGGATCCTGAGGATCGATCCACCATTTCGGAGTTCCGTTTTCTGTTCTCTGAAGATATTCTCTTATTGCAAGCCCCCCCATGGAATGGCCCACCAGTATTACTTTTTCCGAACCGGTGATCCGCAGTACGGAATCTATTGCAATGCTGAGTGCATAAGCCTGTTTGCTTATGGCGGACTGATTGCTTGGCGACTGACTGCTTCCCGGAGTTGTATTGCTGTAAAGGTTTATTCGCGGATCTGACGGATTCCTGTTCCATGAGTTTCCGAAGTTAACGGCATAGATGTCAGAAGATCCCAGCACGTTCACTATGTTACCTCCGGCGTCCCTCAGAGGAGAGATCACATCCTGAAGGTACGAGGTTGTGTCACCTCCGCGGGCGTTAAGAACGAAGTGCAAAGTATGGTCTTCATTCATTTCCCACACGGTGGAAAGCTGAGCTGCCACAGTGTTCCATGTCTGATCGTCGGAGTTCAGCCCGTGGACAAAGATCACCGGATACGGGGACATTCCCGAGTTTGCGTCGGAGAAATTCAGGCAAAGGACCGTTATGAACAGAAAAAACGTGAATCGCATAATTGATATGATTTTGATGAATTGAGGAATCAACATACCTTAAAATTACCGTCCGGGAAACGGCAAAAAATCAGGCCGATCTCCTGCAATTCGCACCGCAGGAGATCCGCGTATCATCAATTCCCCGGCCGGGCATGATCGCCTATTGCGCCGCTCTGTTCCAGACACTGCTTCCGAACGGGTCGCCTTCCTGAGAAACCTGTTCAAGCCTGTCAGGGGAAATGATCCTGATCACTAGTTTTCCGTGCTGCATTATGCTTCCCTTCGGTACATCAGCCCAGATCAGATTGATCATGTCTCCGCTGATAGTGCCGTGTGCAACATTAGACCATGTCGGATTTACGTTATCATCTTCACCGAACCACAGTATCTCGTTACCTATCTGCCGGATGTAATACTTACCGTTGTAATCACAGGAAAAGACACCTTCTATGTTAACTACTGCCGGTTCCTTCACAAGCGCGTCATCCTGTGCGCTTGCAGAGAGAGACATCAGTAAGGAGAAGGCCGTACCTAACAAAACAACTGCAAACAGCTTACGCATTTAGTCCTCCTTTTGCTTTGATATCATTTTTGATTATCATCTTCATTGCTTCGGCTTGATGCTCTGAAGAAGTTTGATTATTTCGGCTTTGTGCCTTAGCACAATGCTCTTTTCAGACCTGCATTTGAAACTTATGATCTTGTCTTCGGGAGTCTTCAGCAGATAATAGAACAACTGCTCGCTTCCAGAGACCTTGTCGATCTTCTTAACAGGCATCTTGTTTATTACAATATCATCTATAACAAATGACGTGTCCTGAGGGAAGATTGATTTGAGTTCAAATTCCGACAACTGAATGGCTTCGGAGAGGTCCTGTGTGCCGAGCACCTCCGCTTCAATTGTGAGATCTTCTGCCTTCGGCATGAGCAGCAGCAGTATATGCTCCCTTGCTACCCAGCCTTCCGGCAATGACATGGTAACTCCGCCTCCCGCAAAATCAAACTGCGAGGGCTGGGATACTGAGAGCGCGGATGCAGACAGGATCACAATAAAGCCAATCACTAGTACGATCATTGATCTTTTCATGGCCTTGTTAGTTTAATTGATTATGGTTGACCAGGGTCCGGCGGAAAGTTTTCAAGAATTGATAAGTAATGACCCCGCGATTGCCTTTACAATATTCCCGTTGCCTTATAAGTAACAGGCTTGTGTGCAGGATTCGTGATACTTAACGAAGGTAATGTCCGGCCGCACTTATTCAGAATAGTTACGGCCGGAACAATTCAGATATCCACAGGCCTGTACCTGCAGAACTTACAGAGGCTTAAGATTTTCAATTATCTTGTCTATGTCAGCCTCGTATTTTGAAAGTATGTCCTTTCCTGCTATGCAGTATATCTTGACATACTTACCTGACGGTGACTGAAGTATGAAATATTTCGCCCGTCTCTTATCGGATGTTTTCTGCATTCCCCTCACCTGCATTCCGTTCACAACCGTCTCCGTGATTTCTGAATTCATGTCATCCGGAAACATTGCTTTCAGTTCGATCGTGGAGATCTTTACGGCCGCATCAAAGTCAGGGGCTTCAACAATTTCGAACTGAAGACTGAGTTCTTCCGTCTTGGGCACCAGGAAGTGAAGCTGGTGCTCAGTGACCTTCCAGTTGGAAGGATACCAAATTATCAAACCGCCTTCATCGAAGTTGTGTGTATTGCCCTGAGAGTATCCGGTTGAACTGAGAATGAGAATTGCGCAGAAGCCTGTGAATATTATTCTTATTAGCGCTTTCATGGCTTTGTTTTGTTTGGGTTGAATTTCTCCCTTCATTACAAACTTACTCTTTTCTTCATGTCCGGGAAATTCATTTTTTTATACCTATCTGAAAAAACTCAAGGCATCAGATCAGGCACATATTCTCACCCGATTCAATGCTGTGCAGTTTTCGTCCGATCCATTTGGCATAGTCAGGCATCAAAGCCGCTGTTGAATCAGGACCGATCTCAACAAGCTTTGCAGACAAAGATTCAAGCAATACGCGGATTTCTTTTGCTCCGCTTCCTGAGTCTGACTTCTTCAGCTGATTGAGAACAGTCTTCTCGATTTCAAAAAGCATTCCCTTTCTTCTGAAAGATTTTAAGGCAGACATTGCCTTGTAACGGACAAGACGGTAGTTTCCAAGATCAAAATGGCACAGGACTTCAATCATTCTTGCAGGAGTTTCCAAAGCGGGAACAAATTTCAGTACGGAAGGCGAAAGAAGCTTCCCGGCTGTCTTCAATGATTCCCTTTGATCTCCTGATTCAAAGCAAAGCAATGAGGACCTGAGCATCAGGTCATTTACTGTACCTACAGTGATCTTGCCTTTATTTGAATCGAGAAAGCTCTGCAGTTCCTCTGAAAGCTGTGCCGCAAGTTTCTTATCCGCAGTTTGGGCGGTGTTCAGCCTGATCATGAATTCAAAGATCTGCCGGTTAAGTTTGTAAGTTCCTGACTTGTTCAGCCGGTTTTCATACTCCCGCATTACAGAAATTGCGCCTTTGGTGTAATTGATTCTCAGACAGGATTCAAGCAGATCAAAGTATGAATCGTCCTCCGTTCCCGGAAATGAACTTCTGAATATTCCGGGACCTGACTTAACAATGCTAAGTCTTTCCCTTGCTGCTTTGAGTGCATTGCGGGCATCCCCTTTGATCACATGCACAAGGAATGACGCGTATAGCTTTCTCTCTTTGGCTGATACAGAATCGGAAAGGGCCGGATTTAACTGTTCGATCTTTTTGAGAATGTCATCAGCATATTCAAAATCTGCATGATCCCTGCAAATGCCTTTAAGTCTTCTGAACTCGACGAGCCCGGCAATGAGCCTCTTGAGGTGATTCAGCGCATCCAGAATTCCAAGGATCCGTGCTTCCTCTTTGAATAAATTGTCTGCGCTGTTCTTCAGTGTCTGCTCTTTCCTTAGAAGCTGTCTTTGCATGCTTATGAACTCAAGCGCAAAACCGTATCTTTCAAATGAAAGAGAGATCTTCTTCCCCGCCTCAACCGCTTTGAAATACCTCCCGAAGAGCGCCTTGTCATAAAGCGCCCTGCATCTTGAATACATTTCCATTAAGCGGACATCTGCAGAGTTTTCGGCTGATGACGTGATAATACTCCTCAGTATCATCCTGTAAAGATAGTTCTTAGTGAAGGAAAGGCTCTCATCGAAATTCCTTTTCCTGAGCTCATGCCTCAGTTTTGCTTCATCATAGATCTTCTGCCGTGACATAAGATCAAACAAGGCAATATATTTCTTCCCTCCGCCCTGCACCGAAACATCCAGCTTGAAACGCCTCTTCTCCTGTGGCGTTAGTGCCTTGATCAGCTCGAAAAGCTCATTTGTTGATTTCATTTATCTGCTGTTTTCTTTCCTGTATCTCCTGAATGAATTGGGACGCAAGCTTTGCACTCCTTGCCGGAGAGCAAATTTTTGAATGAATTTGTCCCCGTAAAAAATGAACCGAAATCAGACTGCAAACGTATTCCGGTCTAAAGCATTTTCAAAATAAACTCAATCTTAATGAAAAGGTATTTAGTATTAATTGCATTCATCCTCTTCTGCACGGCAGGCATCCGCGCGCAGGTCTTTACAAAGGCAAACGAAAGCGTCATCAGCTTCGAAGAGTCAGCTTCAAGAAGCGTTAACTGGATAGACTTTGACAATGACAGAGACCTCGACCTCTTCATTTCAAACGGAAAGCAGGGAGGCCAGGACAACATGCTTTACAGAAACGATAACGGCAGTTTCAAGAGGATCTATGATGTGCCGCCCGTACAGGACAATATGCCCTCAGACGGAAGCAGCTGGGGCGATTTCGACAACGACGGGCTGATTGATCTTTGCGTCGTAAACTGGTACAACCGGCCCGCGCTTCTTTACAAGAATGCAGGCGGCGGGAACTTCACCTATCTGTCTTCAAGCATTGTCTCTTCAACGAACGGCTATTCGGAAACATGCACATGGGGCGACTACAACAATGACGGACTAATTGACCTTTTCATTACAAACAGCGCCGGCTCAAATCACAGGAATTATCTCTATGCAAATACGGGAAGCGGAAACTTTGCCAGGATAGACACAGGGATTGTTGTCAGCGAGATCGGCAGGGCGCGCGGCGCTAACTGGATCGACATTGACAACGACAGGGACCTTGACCTTCTCGTATGCAGGGAATCAGGGCAAAGCGAATATCTCTACAGAAATGACGGCGGAGGTTACTTTGTGAAGATCACCGATTCACCCCTCTCAAACGCAGGCGGGGAGTCATGGAGTGCAAGCTGGGGTGACTACGACAATGACGGAGATTTTGACGTTCTTGTTACAAACACGCTGAACCAGAACAATGCGCTTTTCAGAAATGACGGCAACTTCACGTTCACAAGAATTACCGACGGAGTGCTTGTGAATGATCCGGGTTACAATTCCGTATCCGGTTGGGGTGACTACGACAATGACGGAGACATTGATATGTTCATCACTCAGGCTTATGTTCCTCCGGGATTCACTCAGAAAGTTGTAAACCGGCTTTACAGGAATATGCTGTCAGAGACAGGCAATGCTTCGTTTGAGAAGATCACTGCCGGAGAGATTGTCAGCGATTCCGGTTATTCCTACGGTTTTGCATGGGGAGATTATGATAAGGACGGCGACCTTGACATAGCTGTAGCCAATACATTCGGAGAGAGTCAGAAAAGCGCATTGTACACTAACATGATTAGCAACGGTAACAGCCATGTGATCATTAATTGCATCGGTACAACGTCGAACAGGTCAGCTATAGGCACACGTGTCAGGGTCAAAGCCGTGATCGGCGGGAATGCTGTCTGGCAGGTGCGGGAAGTTTCCGGACAATCGGGATATTGCGGGCAGAACCTTCAGCTTCACTTCGGGCTCGGAAATGCTTCGTCAATTGATTCTGTGATTGTCGAATGGCCGTCAGGGCAGACTCAGAGATTCGGGCAGGCAGATGTCAACAGGTCGTTCACCATTACTGAAGGTGGCACAATAATCTCAGTTGGCAGTAACTCCGCAGAGAATCCCGAAAGCATAATGCTGTATCAGAATTACCCGAATCCGTTCAATCCTGTTACCCGGATAGAATATGATCTGCCTGCCGGCGGAATGGTGAGCTTGTCAGTGACCGACATTACGGGAAAGACAGTGGAGACAATCCGGGAATCATTTCACAATGCAGGAAAGCATACTGCAACATTCAACGGAGAAGGAAGAACTTCCGGCATATACTTCCTGAAGCTGAAGTTTATAGCTGACAGAGGAGCCGGAACTCAGATTGCATCAAGGAAGATGGTTCTGTTGAAATAACGACATTTGTCGCCCATAGTACTACGGCATTCACTGTCTGAAAAACTCTCATGCATTCGCGGCTGATTATTGCCGTGAATGCATGATTTGCTTACATCAGAAATTCCAATGCTTCTGCAGTGATTTG
>CAZTQR010000049.1:0-24952 GCA_964615795.1 uncultured Ignavibacteriaceae bacterium | reverse complement strand
TTGACGAGCTTGCGGAAGAGTTTCTGATACAGGCCGCTTTCAGAAAGAACGATCATCTTATAAAGGAGAGACTATTCATTACGGAAGCAAGCGACCGCGGTCTGAGAGAGCGTTCGGAAAGCATGATAAGGAAGACCGATAAATTCTTTGCGGAAAAGAAGACAGGCGTTCTGGATTTTCTCACGATCAGGGATTACCTGGACTCGGTCTGCAATCACTTTGTCAATTTCAACGAGAGGCATGAGCTTACCGATAGACTGTTTGATTATCATTCCAATATCGTCTGCGCATTCCTCAATGAATACCTTATCACTGAGGGTTCGATCTATTCCCAGAGAAACTTCTGGAGTTCGGAGTCACGGGGGAAAAGTCTGTTTGAATTACTTGATGACGGCACGATCGATCTCTTGCTGAATGCTGTGAAGACGAGAGATCCACGAAAGTACGCTGTGCTGAATTCGTTCAACAAACTTAGGCTGGCAATGCGTTCGCCGGAGAATGACGATTACTACTATGATGTGAAGGACTTCTTCTATTCAAACATGGACAAGCTGGATGTTGATTTCAGAAAATTCATGATGAACAGCTTAAGCGTGATCTGCACCTCAAAGTCTGTTGCAGGCAAACCGGGATTCCTGATGGAAGCGCACAAACTGCGGCGCAAGATATACGATGAGAATCTCTACCTGTTTTCCTTGCACAAGAGACTCCGTATCAGCGAGTTCAGGACGGCATTCATTGAGGCGCTCTCACTCGGAGAAACGGAGTGGGCCGAAAAGTACTTCGAAGAATACATACACAGGATACAGCCGTCAGAACGGGTGAGTCTAACGAACTACTGCAGGGCAAGGCTTGCGCATGTACGCGGAGATCATGACTCCACGCTTGCTTTCGCACAACGCGTGCGCATAAATCAGATCACATTCAAGCTTGACATGAGAAGCCTCGTTGCGCAGACATACTACTCAACGGAATCTTTCGAGCCTTTGCTTTCCCACCTTGATGCTTATTCCAAACTTCTTGAGAACTCCCGCATGCACAATGAAGCGCTCAAAAATTCACACGCAAACTTTGTGAGATTTCTGAGAAGACTTGTGAACCTGCGGTTGAAGAAGAAGGATGAAGCCGAAACCGCGCTTCTGCTGGAAGCCGTAAGGAAAGTGCCCGTTTCATCAAAGAAATGGCTTATGAAGCGTATAGAAGAACAGATGAGTGCAAAGTAGTAAACGGTAATTCAGTTATTCTGATGTGATCCCAAACCCGCCGCAATGGCTTTTCATTCGGTACCCAAAGCTTTTCTCACTTTCTCACTGTCCCATGACGAATCGGTGGTTTCCATGCTCTGCTGAAGGTCGTTCTGAAGCACCTGCTCCTGAAGTTCAATTTCCTCCCTTACGCTGAGAATGTACTCCTGCTTGTCGTGCCTGCTGGCGGCGAGTTTCCTCAGAGCTCGTTCATCATACTTGATGAACTTCTGCCCCTGCCTGAGCGCCGTGTATCTTCTGAAGCCAAGCTCGGTGAGCGCATCAACTCCGAGATGAACGGCGGTGTAAAGAGTTTCACGGTAGATCTTGTCCACTTCCATTTCAAGCAGTTCGTAAGCATCGTACCTGTTGCGCGCCCTTGCCATTATCTTCAATTGCGGGAAGTTTGACTTCACAACGCTTATGAGCTGATAGTTGACTTCCGGTGAATCGATCGCCGCGATGAGCAAGTGTGCTTCATCGGCGCCGGCGGACTTCAAAAGGTCAAGCCTTGTTGCGTCACCGTAATACACTTTGAACCCGATCTTTCTGAGCAGGTCAACTCTGTCAGAATCGTTATCCAGAATTGTAGCTTCAATACCGTTTGCCCGCAGAAGCCTGCCTATTGTGCTTCCGAAATGTCCGAAGCCGGCAATGATAACCTTGTGGCGCGAGTCTATCTCATCCGCATCTTTGTCTTCATCAGTTTCCTTCACGCCGAATCTCGGATCAATGAACTTCTGATTTATCAGCATCAGCAACGGAGTTGTAAGCATGGTGATGGCAGTAACGGCCATCATCTTTGAACTGTCGGAACTGCTGATGATGCCGAGCTGATTTGAGAATGACAGGATCACAAATGCAAACTCGCCGATCTGACTGAGTCCGAATGAGAAGATGAAGTTCTGATCACTGCTGAGGCTGAACTTCCTTCCGACGGCAAACAGGACTGCAAACTTTATCACAACAATTCCAAGCGCGAGCGCCGGAATGAAATATGGATCTTCCGAAATGAGATTGAAGTTGATGGTAGCGCCAACGCTCATGAAGAATAGCCCGAGCAGAAGTCCTTTGAACGGCTCAATATCGCTTTCGAGCTCATGCCTGAATTCGCTGTTTGCAAGCACCACACCTGCGATGAAAGTTCCGAGAGCGGGGCTTAGCCCAACGAGTATCATAAGAGCGGCAACGCCGATCACGATGGAAAGTGCCGAAGCTATAAAGAGTTCTCTAAGCGCTACTCTGGATACGAATCGCAGAAACGGCACCACTAAGTACCTTCCGGCCACAAGAAGCGCGGCGACAGCCGCAAGTATGATGACGATCTGAAGCACTGCCGGTTGTCCGGAAAGCAGAGACTGCGTGTGTGATGACTGCGCGGCAATTCCGGATACTTCAATGATCGGCAGAAATGCCAGTATGGGGATCACTGCAATATCCTGGAACAGCAATACGGAGAATGACGCTTCCCCAGCTGCGGTGTTCAGGATCCTCTTCTCTTTAAGCGTCTGAAGCGCTATGGCAGTTGACGACATCGCGAATGCCAAGGCTATTGGAATGGCCACTTGCCATGCATAGCCGATGAAGATGAACAGAAGCAATACGATCAGCGAAGTGGCAACTACCTGTAATGATCCGAGTCCTGCGATAGCCCTTCTCATTTCCCAAAGCTTCTTGGGATCAAGCTCAAGGCCGATAAGAAACAGCATCAACACCACGCCGAATTCAGCGGTATGCATAATGTCCGCGCCTTCTGATCCGATGAATCCCAATACAAAGGGCCCGATGACGATGCCGCCTATGAGATATCCGAGCACTGAACTGAGTCCGAGTTTCTTTGCAATAGGTACGAAAATTATCGCCGCTGCCATGAACACCAGCGCCTGAAGCAGGAAGCTTCCGCTCATATGCCGTCGTCTTCTGTTAAGAGTTCGTTGAAATAGTCTGCGCCGGAAGTTGCATCACCTGATGGAACTCCGGCGGAAAGAAGATCGAGCAATGCCGAAAGCTCCTGAGAGTATGTCCTTATGTCTTCATTCGAAAGCCTGTGCGTACCGTGGATCACATAAGGCGGGAGATATGTCATTCCGCAAAGCATCGCAGTCTGCTCAAATGGCAAAAGAAACTCGCGCAGTGAATGATGATTCCTGCCCGACTCGGTATATGCGGCTTTCCTCGCACCCGACGTGATCACCTGCATCATCTGCTTTCCTTTGAGAGCATCTCCTCCCGGGCCGTATGCCCATCCGACTTCAAGCACCATGTCAATCCACTGCTTCATAATGGGAGGGCAACTGTACCAGTACAAAGGGTGGTGAAGAATTATGAGATTGTGATCCGTCAGAAGCTGCTTCTGATATTCAACATCAATATTAAAGTCAGGATACTGTTCATACAGGTCCTGCAGTGAGACGTTGCCCCGCTCTCTGTAGAATTTTATTAGCTGTTTGTTCACGCGCGACTTCTCAAGCAACGGATGAGCGAATATCACAAGTATCTTTTCCGGCATCAGTTCCCCTGTTCCTCGGTTTGAGGTTTTCCCGGAACAATGTCCTTGATCTTCCCTGCTTCCTTCTTCAGAGAATCGGAGGCGGCAGTCTTTTCAAAGTCCTGAACTGCATTGATATGCCAGGGCTGTTTATTCAGGCTGGCATATTTTACAAGATAGTCGTAAAGCATCCTGTCCCTTGTTGCAGGATCCTTGAACAGCTCCTTGTAGAGATCATACTTCATTGAAAGTCTTTCATCGATCGTAAAGACTTTCCCGGGGTTGCCTTTTCTAAGTATGAAATCTGCATAGGATGAGATGAGGTTGTTGTATGCAGAGTTGGAAACTTCCTCAGGTTTGTCAAAAGGCACTTCCTTCATGAACGATAAGAAGCTTTCATCGTTTGCATACTTTCCCTCTGAGCCCTTCTTAAGGTCGTCGAAAGCAAGATTCATCTTCAACCTGTAGTAGAAGTAATTGAGGTTTGCATCTTCCCTTTCCCTGAAACCTGCAGGTACATCATCCGAGCCTGAAGGAATATCGTTTATAAGCTTCTTCATATCTGAGTAATATGCATCTATGAATGCAAGGTATTCTTCCGGCGAACTTCTGAGCCTGCGTGACTGCTGTTTGTTCATGATGGTTCCCTTGAACGCTTTGCTCGCCGCATACTTTGCGAGCTCCGCCCCTGTGCCCGAAACACTGAAATTGCCCAACGGGTCTTTTGCATCAATCGTCACCTGCAGGTCGTAGCCTTTGTCAAGTACGATCGACATCTCGCTGATGCTGAGATCCGGTTCGGGATCAGGGTTCGCGGGAGTCCTTGGAGCCGGAGCTTTCGGGTCGGAAAACATTATACTGTAGCCGGTGAGAGTGTCAACATTCACGGTAAACCCGAATTCCCCGCCACTGCCGAGAACAACGGAGTCTCTCTTTGACTGAGTGTTTGCCCTGTTGCGAAGCACAACATAATTCCTTTCCGGATTCAGTATTTTTCCCTTTACTGTTGCCTGTCCTTTGGTTTGATCTTTCGGCTTGGCATCCTGCTGTTTGTTTGCAGTGTTTTCCTGTCCGCATGAACTGCACAGCAGACATGCAAAGCAAAACAGAATTGTTGCGAATCTGAAATTGTAATTATCTTTTGAGAAACTCATTACAACGAATTTTATTTAAAATGCTTATTTGCAATGTTCAGCGAAGGAACCGCAGTTAATTGTAGTGCAAGCATCCTGACATACATGAACTGAATTCAGGAATATTCTCCCATCTGACCGGCAGAGTTTAAGAGAAATTTGTTTACGATGTTTCAGTATCTGCAGTATATCCGGTCTGAATCAGTGAATGCATTTGCGAAAGATATTGCTTATGAATTTCAATTCCTCTGAAAAAGAAAATGATTATTACAGCAAATGAAGGTTATGCATTCCGCATGTTTGACTAATCAAATGAGTTTGTTTAAGTTGCATTAAAATTATTTTACAAAAGGAGGAATATGAAAGGAAGAACATCAATTGCTCTTTTGTTGATTTGCCTGATGGGAACATCGCTTGCAATCGCGGGAGCCGTTACAGGTTCAAGAAACAAATGTTTTCCCGTTGTACTGAGATATGACGCACGCGCATCAGTTACGGTGCTGTCAATCTATGGGCCTTATACATACAACGACCCCAGACGGCACTGCAGTCTGGCCATTTCGTATGTTGCGGCAAACGGGGGAAGCGCGTATGCGCGTGTCGGCAACAGCTATCCTCCTTATCGTTCGTGCGTTTCAAAATGGAATGCAATTGCCGGACACGGATATCGGATTCCGGAAATTGCCCCGCCCGACTCATTCGGAGTATCGAAAGGCGATAACGGTGAGACGGTTACATTTGATTCTGCGGGACACTCGGTTGTTCTCAGTGATTTTTACGGAAGCATCTCGGCAACGCACGGAACAAACTACGGCAGTACGCTCTTGTATGTCGTGTGGGTTCCTGACTCTCAAACCGATTCAGTTATCAACCAAAATGAGGTTCTCAGCAGAAGCAAAGTCAGCATTGAATCCGGCCAGCTTATTACCGATGGGATATTCTCATTATCCGACTTCAATGTTGCAATAGTGCCTGATTCAACAGGCCTGCTCGCGGACTTCACCGTAACTCCTGTAGGTGCACTTTCGAAAGTGATTAACATTGACACTTCCATAAGTCTCGACAGCGTTGCCGTCACCGTTTTTTGCGAAGGAGGATACGGTGCGTTTCATGAAGAAGATATAATACTGCCTGAAGAATGGACTCTCGGGCTCAACATGCTTATAGAAGGAATGTATGATCCGAATGCGGACCGCATGATAGCAGGAGATACCGTTAAGGCATTTATGAGGGACCACCTCGCTCCGTATGAGATTCTTGATTCAGCCGCAGGTGTGCTTGACAGCTCGGGATACGCATACTTCAGATTTCGCCGCGAAACGCCGTCCTATCCCACCTGCTGTAAACTGCTGACAGTAAAGCACAGGAATTCGGTTGAGACATGGTCTGCAGGGCCAATTGACAACGGATCTCATGATCTTGCTTACGACTTCACGCATTACGCATCAAGCGCATTCGGAAACAATCTTGTGATGGCGGATAATTCACCTCCGAGGTTTGCCGTGTATTCGGGAGACATTGATCAGGACGGGGCAATTGACGGAACAGATGTAAGCGCAATAGACAACGATGCCGCAAGTTTCACCGGCGGTTATGTTGTGACGGATCTGACAGGAGATCTGTTTGTTGACGGCACGGATTTTCTGATCGCTGACAACAATGCGGCCAATTTTATCGGCGTGATAAGGCCGTAGTATATTTTCCGAAGACCAGTAAAAGCCCGCGCAGTATTACGCGGGCTTCATTTTGAGTATGCCTCACTGAGGAAATGAACTCGTGACAAACTTTGCGGCATTATTGTCGGCAAATGAAAAATCGGTCGCATCCACAAAATCATCCCCGGTAATATCCTCCTTAACATAGCCGGAAAGAAAGTTAGCGGCGGCATTGTCAATCAGGCTGAGATCACTGCCGTCAACTGTTCCGTCCTGATTCACATCACCCGAATAGAAAGCATATCTGACCGGACTGTTACTCACCTTGACCTGATTGTAACCGTATGCATATCCCTGACTTATGGCGAAACTAAAGGATACTGAATCCAAACTGTTGAATTCAATATTGTAAGCCGAGTTACACCATGTTTCGATCGTGTTGCGGTGCCTTATTGAAAACATCAGACTGCCGTAAACTATCTTTGAGAACACAAAGCGGCAGTTAAAATCACTAGAGCTTAAAACGGCTTTTGCAGTGTCAATCGGTTCATATGGGCTTACCGGCTTTCGGAGAATTGCAGTCACCGTGTCTGCCCGGTTGAGCATATCTGTTGCCGGATTGTACATTGCTTCGGGAATGAGTTTCACGTTGAGTATCCCAAGGCCCTGTTGATTTGAGTATATGTTTTGCGGTACTGTTTGCGACTGCGCTCCAGGAAATACGGTTGCAGTGAACCCAATGCCGTTACTGCTGAAGTTTGCGCAAACCGGCATTGCAGATGCAAAGCAATTATTGCTGTTCACTTTTTTCTTAATGTAATTATGAATACTCCCGTTCGTTCCTGTTGCAGAACTTACGGTGTCGCCGTAAAAAGTTGACCAGGCTATAGAAAAGGGCTTGTTTCCCTGAGGCGATGAGGAGCAGTGCGTATATCCTGCATAGACAGAGGAACTTCCCGGCATAAGAAACTCGATCGAGCCGGCAAATCCGGGAGTTGATGACGAGTAGATGACTACGCGGTGATTCTTCGTACAGGAGATCATCATTGAATCGGCCGGAGTGTTCTGCTTTATAGTGATGCACGGATTCCTGTATTGATTTCCGTTATCGCCTGCAAGGAAGTAAGTAAAGTATGATGAAGACGGAGAAAAGGGTATAGAGATAAGTCTCAGCGCTACTGTGGTCGAGTCAAACCTTCTTTCCATTGCAACATACACTGAATCAGGTGACCCCCTTCTCAGGTCCGCACTCGGGCAAAAATCGTTGAGGTTTGTCTGGATCACCACGCTTGTCCATGTTGCTCCCCAGTCTATGCTCCTGCAGTAATGCATTTTCACTTTGTTCTGAAGGTCGTTACTTGTTTCCATGAAAACAGCTCCGAAGTATGTCGCTCCCTGATAGAAAGCACCGTCGCTGACTGCGGAGATGTGCGACATTTCATTGCCGGCGGAAGGCGTTGCAATCGTTCCGGAATAGTAGCCTGTGCCGTTTACCCTCCATGATGAAAATGCAAGGCTTGCGTTGTCCATGTTGTTATTAGGACTTCTGTTGTAGAAGATGATCAGTCTCGTCGAATCCGCTATGCTGTTGTTCCTGGATTCTACAAGAAGCGAAATGTTTCCTATGTAATTACTGCTCAAATAGACGCCGTAAATATACTGCCAACTCTTGCCGTTGTTTGTTGACCTGTAAGAAACCAGTCCGCTCGGATAACTGGCATTTTTCCATATCGCCGCAAGGTAAAGATTGCCGTCTTCTCCGGTTTTAATGTCAACTATCCTGTGATATCCCTGTGCTCTTCCAAGAAGCCCGATATGAACGGAATTATTCTGCTGAAGCCATTCACCCTCCATTTCCTCAGGTGCTTTGTCAATGAATATTTCCTGCGTATTGTCTTTTACTGTTTCAGATACTCTTCCCGGAGGTGTCAGTTGATTTATTCTGCCGGCAATGGATTCCGCCTCTTTGAAATCATTTTTTTCGGATGCCTCTTTATGGAGTTGTTCGAGTCTGTGAATTTCATCAGGGAGATCTTCCTTGTACCGGGCATGCAAGGTTTCTTCATTGCTGAGCGGGCCCTTCAAATGTTCCGTGAGTTCCTTAGAATTTGAAACAGATACAGTCAGGATCATGATGAAGATCACTGCTGAGAGTTTAATTGTTGCTGAATGCATGGTTCTGCTTTTGTTTTGTAATAGATTTCTACAAAACTATTGCCGTGCAATGTGCCAATCAAAAAAAATTCCGGGCGATTTTTGACACATATCAACCTACTGTGGTCGCGCAATTGTTCAAATTCTTCAAAATTTTAGGGGTTTTTGCTCTCCCGGATTTTGACGCGGAAGTTCCGCCCGGAATCGGAAAGTTCATGCAAAAGGTTTTTAGCCGGAAGATCAAACTACGGAAAGAGGCTTCTCCTGCAGGAGACTGAAACATTAACAAACGTAAATTTCTCAGTGCAGATCATTCGGGATGACCCTGCTCTGCGGCTCAGCGTCTGCCTTGTTTCAAAAGCTCTCTGATCTTTTTTGCCATCCAAACTTTGCTGTCTCCGAATTCCGAACTGACCTTCTTCTGAATTTTCAGAACTTCTGTATGATCGTACTTCAATCTTAGTCTGAACATTTTTATGATAAGCGAACAGAACAGCTCCTGAACTTTGTGGTGCTTTTTGAACAGCTCGCTGTTGTCAGAGAGAAAGTGTCGGAATGAATCAATTGAAAGAAGAAAAGCGTCATAGTCTCCGATCTCATAGTATAATCTGATCTGAAGATTTTTGATGTAGTATTTCAGAGGAAACAGGTTTAGCCTGATCGAGGAATTGATCTGCAGGGATTTGTCAAAATCTCCGGAGGCAAAGTAGTAATTTGCTTCCGCAAATCTTATGAGCTGTTCCTTTGATTTCTCATGCAGACAATCTCCGTATGCTTTCATGTATTCGGCTATTGCATCAGGCATCAGAAGATTCGATGCATAGCTTATATAAGTTACAAACAACTGATCTCTAAGCCTGCCGTCGGGACTGATGTAAACTCCTGAATTCATCATTTTGTGCGATATCTCAATATAATTACTGCAGATGAACTCACTGTTCACATGCAGATTCACGAGGGAGTTCAGAAGCAGTATGTACAGCGAAGAAAGCACATGCGGCGGCAGGAATGGCTTTGCAGTCTCTATCGCCCCCGCAAAACTTATGAAGTTCTCAGCCGACGATTTCTCTCTCAGAGCTTTATACATTTCAAAATAGACGCTGAGGATCTTGGAGCTGTCCGGCGAATTTCTGCTGACTCTTTTTATGAGGTCATTCACAAATCCGGATTCTTCAAGGGTTCGAAGGAGTGATGTGAGTGGCACTTCATCTTCCGGAGTGTTCAGTTCAACATTCCTGATGTTCACCATATTGTACATATCAAACGCTTCTATCAGAACACTCAGGAGGAAATAGTCTGAAAGTTTCTTTATCTCATCTCCTCTTTTGCTTTTGTGTACATAAAGCCCTTCGAAATGCTCCTTGTGAAAGTACACTTCATAAATCTGCCTGTAGTGTTTCTGAAAAGTGAAGCCATGCCTTGAATGAGACTGTGCATCTGTATTACAGAGAGATTCAAATGACGATATGAAAAGCTTCCTGCTTCCGCTGTTTCTGAGATGTTCAAGAAGGGCAAGATTCATTCCTTCGGAGTTAGCCGACAATGCTTCAACGGAAATGAATCTCTCGACAGTCTTCTTAAGATCATGAACCATATTCTTGAATACCGTGTAGTTGAATTCTTCCTCCGGGAATAAGCAATTCCAGATGTTCTTTCTGTCCAGATCCGGAGAGTCGAATTCCGGAAAGTACCGGGCAATCTCGTCATGGAGCAGGATTACTCCTGTCTTTTTATTATGGTATGGTGAGCGCACAAAGTCATGAAGTCGCCTGAACTGCTCATTGCTAAGCGACCTTATCAGCTGCAGAAGAGAAGATCTTCTCATATAAGTAAAAAATTTCTGAACGGTAAAATACAACAGGGATGACAAAATACGCAAAATTTGAGCGAATTTTGACAATATTAATGCAAGCCGGCCCCTGCCAAGAAAAGAAAAACATGAAAATTTCTCTTTGTCATTCCTTTGACGGAGAAATAAATTTGCAGTAACAAAACATTAACCCTAAAGCAAACTCTCACTATGAAGCCAACAGCTGAAAGAGTCTGGAAAATTTTTCTGCTTGTCGCATTGCAGGTCACTATGATGCGGATGAATGCAGATGCACAAAGCAAACTGAAGGAACTGCCGCCGTTTTCGGATGCGGGGCCGGTGGCTATTATAAATGAAACAAGTTATTCCCGGTCGGATCACCAAACAGTTTCAGGATCAGCCGGGCAGGATATACTGAGCAAAATGAAGAGGTCAAGGGAAGACGCGCATCTGGAATCGCCCGTCCGGTTTACGGAACTTCAGAGAAAGCTGGATGAGATGAGCGGAACTTCCTTGACTGTACCGGGTGCAAGCTTTGGAATCATTGAATCACCTCACACAAGAAAGATCAGCGGCGGCGATCAGTTCAATTCTGAAATCGTTTACTCCGGAACAAGCGTCATAAAGGGAATTGCCACACAAACACAGCAGAGTTTTCTTGGAGCGGGTACAATTTTCATTGCGGCAGGTTTCGGTTCCCTTGATACGGGAGTCTCATCCGAGGCGGACACTCTTGCAGTTTTCAGATCACTTGACAATACAGGAAGCTCCTTCTCCGAGATAGCGAGAATCTCCATAGGCCCTGCAAACAAGTTCTATCCGCACGATGCAATTGACATGGAGATCATTGAATCAACCGACTTCACTTCATATCTCTACATTGTTTACAACTATTCCGAGAACGGGTACAACGGCGTTACAAAATGTGCATGTGCAGTCATCAGGACGAATCCTCTCACAGTCGGGAATTTCAATCTGAACTTCCCCGGCTCATCTTATCCGGGCAATCACTATTTCAGGCCGAGGATCACATCCGACATCGGCACTTACCCTGTTTCTCCTTATGTGACAATTGCCCTGATGCAGGATTCTGTTGTCGGCAACAGCCAGTTTTACATGTCGAAGTACTGCAGAGTGCTGAGTCCCAAAACTGTAAACCCGGCATTTACATATTTATCGCAAAGCATTTATGCCCCTGTGGGAAGCATTGATAACTCGCCTGTCAGTTATGATGCACAGATTGATCTGGCGCATGTCAATTCCGGCACTGGAGTAAGCAACAAAATGTTCTTCATTCTAAGCGGGTATCCTGGCTCTGAAAATTCCTTCACTGTTTACAAATGTGATGCTACACTTATGAGTATGCCATACTTCTCATACAATGTCAATGTGCTTTTATTTGTCGCCGATCAGAAGGAGCTTTTCAGGGTTGCGGCAAATGACGGGCCGGGGAGAACAAAGCTTATGGGAACGTTTGCAAACAATTACCAGAACTCAGGAGACTGGGATATCTTCTATACAATAATTGATGCGGCCGGAGACGGAATAGATACATATACAATGTACCTGCTAGACCAGTCGGAGTCTTACAGCTCACGAAATCCCGACATACTTGGGAGAAGAAATACGAGCGGAAGCGTTAGTGTTGCATTCAAGAACGATATCGGCTGTAATTTTTCCTACTCTTCAGCTATTTATATAAGGGAATACACATCATGGTATTTGACAATTCCAGGACTTGACGATGTGTACACAAATTCACTTGCTTCGCCGAAGCCGGGATTCAGATACATTACCGGAGACAGTGCAAGCTCTGCCAGCTCCGGACCCAACTCCGTCTATTCTAACCGGGGAAATGAACTCATAGCGGGAGTAGAGCTGAAAGTTTCGATGCAGGGAAATTATGACGATGCGGTGAATCACAATCGTTGGGACGAAAAGGTTAAGGTGTATCTTGCACAAAGCTTCCCGCCATACAACATAATTGATTCAGCAGAAGACTACGTTTGTTCCCTAAATGACATGGGTCATTTCTTCTTCAGTAATGCGCCCACCGGCGCTTACTACATAGTAATAAAGCACAGAAACTCACTTGAAACATGGAGCAAGACTCCGTGGGCAATTTACGAGCAATCTATCCAGCACATCGACTTCACTCAGTATGCCACAGCTTCATACGGAGACAATGCAGTACTCGTTGACACATCTCCGCAAACCTATGCTATGTACGGCGGGGACGTGAATCAGGACGGGACTATTGACGGCACCGATCTTCAGCTCATTGACAATGATGCTTATAATTTTGTTACAGGTTTCGTTCCAACAGATGCCTATATTGATTACATTGTTGACGGAACTGATTATGCACTTGCCGACAACAACGCTTACGGTTTCATCTCTAAGATTGCGCCCTGACCGGAACGGCCACGTCCTTCCCGGCCATGTGGTTCTTATGTATGAATTCACTTCCGGGAAGGATTCCACCAGGTGGCGGAACGGGCCGCCGTGTTCACAGCCATATCCTGCCGAAGAATTCCGCGTCTTCAGACAGTTACTCCACGTCCCTGACCCATATAGCCCGCCAAGCGAAGCCGGTTTGACATAGTTTCGTTTGTACTGATCTCCGGGATCAGCGATACAAACTCATGAATTGAAAATCAGGATCTAAATTTGTTCTTTGCCGGAAAACACAACCTCAACAGCATTCCGCAAGAATTCATCAAGCGGACGTAATGAATTACAGAACAGAGAACATAAGAACGCCGGACCAGAAGCTGAGGGTGTTTGTGAGCTCGACACTCAGGGAGCTTGCAGACGAACGCAACGCCGTAAGATCAGCTATCGAGTCATTGCATATGACCCCGGTTATGTTTGAACTCGGTGCCCGGCCGCATCCTCCCAAAGACCTTTATCAGGCATACCTAAGGCAAAGCGATATCTTCGTCGGCATTTACTGGCAAAGCTACGGATGGATAGCGGAGAATGAGACCATCTCGGGACTCGAGGATGAGTACCGTCTCTCAGGCGCTTTTCCGCGGCTTATTTATGTGAAGGAACCCGCTCCCGCAAGGGAAGACAAGCTTAAGACAATGCTTGACGACATCAGGTCAAATGCCGGGGTATCGTATAAGTCATTCAAAAACGCTGAAGAGCTGGCGCGATTCCTGACTGAAGATCTTGCGATCATGCTGAGCGAGAGGTTCTACTCGGTTGAAACTCAGGTTCAGGCCGAACCCGAACGACCGCATGTTCACTCAAATCTTCCCACGCATCTTCCGGCGGTGATCGGCAGGCAGGAAGACATTGAGAAGATCTGCAGAATGATCACTGAGGAAAACAGCCATCTTATAACAGTCTCCGGCCCTGGGGGAATAGGAAAAACTATGCTTGCGCTCGCAGTTGCAGATTCTCTTTCGGAACGGTTCGAGGACGGCGTTTACTTCATTGACCTGTCCGAGATAAAGGAAGACAGACTGGTGCTGTCGGAAATCTCATCCTCTCTCGGTATCCATGTTTCCAAATCGGAAGACGCGCTTGAGAATATTGCGGGATTCATTTCGTTCCAGAAGATACTTATAGTGCTCGACAACTTTGAACAGCTTGCTTCGTCATCAAAAGCTATCGCATCTCTGAACCGCATGTGTCCGAACCTTGTGATACTGATCACGAGCCGGAGTATTCTGAACATCTCGGCAGAGAAGATCTATTTGCTGAAATCTCTCGGTGTTCCTTCAGTGACAGACGACTTTGATGCCATAGCAGAATCGCCTTCGGTGAAAGTCTTCATGAACAAAGCCACGGGAGCCGATCCGAAATTTGAACTTACCGAAGAGAACAGCGGCTGTGTAGCGGAGATCTGCCGTATGCTTGAAGGTATTCCGCTTGCTATCGGACTGGCCGCGGTTAAGGTCCGTGCGTTCTCGCCGAAAGTGATCCTGCAAAAGCTTACAGGAAAACTCAGCGCTCTTTCGGGAGGAAGCGCGGATGCTCCCGAAAGGCATAAGACAATGCGTGCCGCAATTGAATGGAGCTATGAACTTCTCGATGAATCCGAAAGGAAGATGTTTGTGAGGCTTGCGGTGTTTGCGGAAGGATTTGACCTTGAGGCGGCTGAGGATGTTTGCGGCGAAGGCATTGATGACACGGGTGAAGTCATTGAATCGCTTGTTACAAAGAACCTCATAAGAAAGCTTGGCGATGTTGACGGAGTGCCAAGATATAAGATGGCAGCCCTCATACGCGAGTATGCAAAGGAGCAGTTTGAGTCAGGGGGTGAAATGTATGCTGTCAAACTACGGCACGCAGATTTCTACCTCCGCAAATCTCTTGAAGATGATGCAAAGTTCTCTGCTGTTCACAAAGGGTCGGGTTCGGCAAGATGGGACCTGGATGCCGCAAATGTGATCGGGGCGGCGGAGACTTTCATGAAAGCAGGAAAATATCCTGAGCTCGTCAGTCTGCTTTACTCACTCTGGCAATTATTCTGGATCTTCGACTATGAACCCGACCTTGTTGAGAAGGTGAACATTTACGACGTAATGACGGAAGCAAAAGATCTTGATGAAGAAGAGAGGGGAAAACTCGTCTGGCTTGCGGGTGCGAGCGCGTTGTCAAAGGGTGATATTCCCGCAGCGGAGCACATGTTTGCACAGGCCGGGCATTATCTGAAAGATACGGATAACAAAAGCGGAAGGGCGTGGGCCTCACATCTCATAACTTCCATCCGCGCCGCAGAACTTAAGAAGGAGGATTATGATGATGTGATCAGGTCATTTGAAAATTCTCTGAAGGTATTCCGCGAGATAGGCGACTACTGGGGTGAAAGCGGTGTGATACAGAACATGGCCGCTCTTGAAACTTCTCTGAAGCATTATTCAAAGGCGACGAAACTGTATGATGAATTCGAAAGGCTATCTCTCGCTTCCGGAAGTACTGCACAACTGGCGCATATAAAGATAATGCGCGGCTGGATAAGTTTCATGCAGAAGGATGATGCAAAAGCGGAGCAGTTTTTCCGGGAGGGAATGGAGTTTTATAAGGACAGCAATTCAACCGAAAGTGTATGTTATGCGCTGATAGTGATTTCACAGTATCTCTTCAAAAAAGGAAACGATGCCGGCGCAATGTATATGGCCGGACTGTTGGACAACATCATATCGAAATATCACTTCACGCCCTGGCAGATGCTTGCGCCTTTGACGGAATCTCTCAGGAAGATTGTTGAAAAGAAAAAGAGGTCACCGGAATATTCCGAGTATGAAAAGGCATGCAGGGTCGGCGTGTACAAAGGCATCAGAAGGGCATATGATATTATTCACGAAAGCGCTTAGCTTTGGTCTTACGAAGCTACCGGATCTGCCAAGATCCTTCAACCATATGCAATTTGATGATCAGACGGACCGCTCCCGTGAATTCTTCCTGCGATCAGTGTAAGCAATCACGCGGTCAGCAAAGAAGGGCACTGCGTAAAGCATCATTATCAGCACCGGCAGTTTGTATCTGAGCGCACCTACGATTCCGGTCATTGCACACAGGTACAGGATCAACAACAGAAAATACATTCTGATGTAAATGCTGTTGCGCTTGCAGGATACAAACGAAACAGATGATGCGATCAGAATTATGTTGATCAGAAACACCGCGCCGAGATATGAAACAAACAGCAGTGGAAGTTCAAGTAAGTACTGAATCACTCCCTTATAGCCATCCTTCAGATACCTGTAATAGATTCCGGCTCCTTTCGGCGGTGAGATTCCAAAAAACTCTCCGATATCAAATCTTCCGGGGTCAGTGAAAAAGTTTATACCGCCCCTAATGTAAAATCTCATATAGTTGCCGAAGTTATCCATTATCACTTCCCTGCCAAGTCTCTCTGTCTCAAGTGATCTCGTTCTGTGATCGGTGATCGTATCAAGCGCGTCAATTTCCGCTTCGTTCTTACTTATTGCCGAGTCGAGGCCCGATTCGTTTATGATCAGGTACCTTGAGTGGAATTCGAGTATGTTGCTGTGCCGTAAGCTGGAGTAGTGAAAGTATCCCGTGTTCCCATAATTATACAGGCAAACCGCAAGCACAGCGGCAGGTGCAATAAGTGAGAATACAGCCGGTGCGAATCTGCTTTTTGTTTTGAAAATGAAGATGAGAACGAGAGCCGTGTTCATGATCCAGAACAGGTAGAGAACAGGTTTTGTGAGTGCCGCGAGTGCAAGCAATGTGTTAAAGATCAATGCATCGCTTGCTTTGCAGTCTCTGATGAATCTTACGAAATAGAAGAATGACCAAAACAGAAACGTCTGAAAGAAGATCTCAGACATGATGAAATTGCAGTATATGAACTGGCTTGGATAGAACAGCAGTATTGCAAGCAGGATCTTATTGCGGGGAATTCCGAAACGGTGATTCTTCAACAGTTTCAGGAGGCCGGCAATGTTGAGAATGCTGAGGCATGACTGAACGAATGTGACTGCATAATCCGTTTGTACAACGGATTTTATTACGAATATTGCGAACCCGTACAGCGGCGGCCTTCTCGAGTACAGGTCCGGGTTGATCTTCTCATTAAGATCTCCGGCGTACCAGTTGCCGTGGTTCCTGATGTTCTCCGCCTGCGCAAGATATTCCTTATAATCTCCCACATAGATGTTTCCCCATAATAAGGAGTAAATAAAGAATCCTGCATGTACAAGTATCACCGCTATCATCAGCGTGCGGTTGCTGATGTCTTTCTTGCCTCTTATGCCATCATTTATCTGCATTAACTGTAATTGTTATATACCGGCGGGGTGACTCATCGTAAGCCGGATTCCAAAAATCATCGATACCGTTCACATGAAGCATGCAATTTCCGACGCAAGCTTCACATTGTTCTTTACCAGCTCAATGTTTGATCTCAGGCTCCCGCCCTTTGTGATCTTCGTTATCTCCGAAAGCAGGTACGGAGTAACGTCTTTTCCTTTGATCCCTTCAGACTCCGCCCTCTTAAGCGCCTCCTTTATTGCATCATCTATCATGTATTTATCCAATGAAAACTCTTGCGGAACAGGATTCGCTATCAGCATTCCGTTCCTAAGGCCGAGTTCCTGCTTTGCCCGGATCACTTGAGCCACTTCCTGCGGAGTGTTGATCCGGTAGTTCACCCTGAAGCCGGACTCGCGCGTGAAGAATGCCGGGAATTCATCTGTGCCGAATCCGATCACCGGCACGCCAAGCGTTTCGAGATACTCAAGAGTAAGTCCGATGTCGAGAATTGATTTCACTCCGGCTGAAACAACCGCAACATCGGTCCGGCCGAGTTCTGTAAGGTCTGCGGAGATATCATACGTCTGCTGTGCATTTCTGTGAACACCGCCGATACCTCCTGTTGCAAAGATCCTGATCCCTGCCATTGATGCGCATATCATGGTGGCGGAAACAGTTGTCGCCGCGTTCATTCCTCCGGCAATTATTACAGGCAGGTCGCGGCGCGAAGCCTTCAGTATGTTACTGTCTTTTGCAAGGAATTCGATATCTGCATTTGTCAGTCCTACGCGTATTTCTCCTCTTTTGATTGCAATCGTGGCAGGCACGGCATTCGAACTGCGCGCAATGTTTTCCAGCATTACAGCCGTTTCAAGATTCTCCGGATACGGCATCCCGTGCGAGATGATGGTTGACTCAAGAGCTACGATCGGCTTTCCTTCGTGAACCGCAGATCTGACTTCTTCAGAGAGTATTAACCGTTTGTTCATTTGCGTAGTTTGAAATGTTTTCGAATTGCCTCTTCAAGCAAAGCGGGTGAGAGCAAAGCGGAGACCGAATCGCGTGAGGCCAGCGCAAAGAGTGAAGCGCACATTCCGCATCTGACTGCATCCCGCAAATTCTCTTCTCCGGAATTGCGTGACAAGTATGAATGAATGAAGCCTGCATTGAAGGCATCGCCTGCGCCGTTTGGTTCGGCTACTTCCGCATTGAGCGCGGTGAAACTTTCCGCCTCTCCTGAACCTGTCGTGATAAGGTCAACTCCGTCTTTGTCTCTTTTTCTGATGATCACACTGAACTTATCTGCCAATTTCTCCGCTCCGGTCACTTTTCCGTCCCGCAGGATCATCTCTTCTCCGAATATGCTTCTGAACTCCGCTCTGTTAACCGAAAGAAAATCAATCTTCCCTTTCAGGTCAGTAAGCCGCCCGGCTTTTCCGGCAGACACTGCATCAAGAAATAACGGAACGGAGTTTGAATTTGCGATCCTGATGATCTCATTCAAAGCATCTTCATTCAGATTTGCATCCGCAACTATCATTCGCGCATTCTTCAGTTTGCCCGCATTTTGCAGAATGTATTCTCCTGTAACAAGCCCTGCAGTTGCCTGCGTATCGTTCACGGCATATAAGAGTTCACGCGACTTGCCGGTAACAGATATGTAGGCCGAAGTTCTTACACTTCCATCGGCAACAACATTGCTCACGTCAACGCCTGCACCTGCTGTTGCTTCCGTGATCCATCTTCCCGGTTCATCATCTCCGGTGAAACCGAACAGCAGAACATTGTGACCGAGCTGAGAAAGGTTCTGAGCAATATTCCTCGCCACACCGCCCGGAGCAAAGTGAACCTGCCCCTGATGCGAATCTGCTTCTGTACTTGCGCTGTCGGCAACGCCTTTGATGTCAATGTTGATGCCGCCTATTACAGCAATATGATTCTCCTGCTTTGCGATATTCACCGTGCAAGATAATTCCGGTGCTTTACAAATGATAATTAATTGCGGATAGGCAAGTTGCGGGATCAGATAGTGTAACAATTCTTTCCCCGGCGCCGTCTTCGTCTCGTCCCGAAAACAGAAATCGTTTTCGGGACTGCTCAACCAGACGCCGCCTGTTACGAAGTGCAACCTAATGAAGATGCCTGTCTTGAGCACTTGATTTATTGAGTTACAAATGAACTCTGCAATTCCAATCTTACGGACAATAAACGATAATCAAACCAGAAAGTATCATGTGCAGATGGTTAGCATATACCGGCGCTCCGATTCTTATGAGCGAACTCATCATCAAACCGAAAGACAACCTCATTCATCAAAGTCTTCATGCAAGGCTTCCGCGCATGCCAACTAACGGGGACGGTTACGGGCTCGGATGGTATGACAATCAGCCTTATCCGGGACTTTTCAGAAGCATACGTCCGGCATGGAATGATACCAATCTCAACGACCTTGCTTCTCACATAGACTCGCCCTTGTTTATGTCGCATGTGCGGGCATCATCGCTCGCGCCCGTGCAGGAGACCAACTGCCATCCGTTCAGATATGAAACATGGCTGTTCATGCATAACGGGCAGATAGCGCAGTTCGAACTTCTGAGGCAGAGACTTATGGCACTGATAGCACCGGAGTATTTCAACGACCTGCTTGGCACAACTGACTCTGAAGTGATGTTCTATCTTGCACTTACATTCGGACTTCAGGATGATGTTCCCCGTGCAATTGGTGAGATGGTAAAGCTTGTAAGGGCGGAAGGCCGGCGGGCAGGAGTATCCGGCGACATCTGGATGACGCTGGCGATCTCTGACGGCAGAAGGCTTTGGGGATTCCGGTACGGAAGTGACGGCAAGGGTCCGACTCTGTTCACGAGTCCGAGCGTTGAGGAACTCACTCGGCTTAACCCCGGCCTTAAAGACAAATTCGGTGACTTTGCAGTCTGTCTTGTTTCTGAACCGATCGGTAACTGGCAGGAGGCGTGGCAGGCGGTTCCGGAGAACAGCGTTGTAATTGTGGATGATAAAAAGGTCAGAACAGCAGAATTCAATCCGTGATATCGAGATTTCAATTGCAGAATCTGCTTTTCTGAAGTGGCGGCAACCGGGAAGTTCTTCCTCTGCCTGACTGTGATGCGTGTATCAGTCTCTGTGCGGATTCAAGCGGATCTTCAGGCCATTACCATCTTCATGTGTATAAATTGTTCCCTGCTCTGAGCCAACCTTCTCGAGTACGCGGAGTGAGTTTTCATTTTCCGGATTTGCCGTTGCAATCAGCATCATGCCGGATTCCGAAGCATATCGCCGGACCTCCTGAACAACTTCGGGCATTATCCCTTTTCCCCAGTGTTCTTTCTTCAGCATGTAAACGATCTCAAGTTCGCCTTCTCCGGTCATGTCTGTTTGCTTCAGTTCGAAGTGCCCGGCATAGCCGCCGCCGATTCTGACAGCCCAGACCTCAAACCTTCTAGGCATGAGCACACCTTTATATATGCCGAACACCTTGTCAAAAAGCGCATAGGCCTCCTCACGGCTCTCCACTTTTCCTCCCATGTACGTGTTGATCTCCTTGTCGGTGAAGAGATCTGCAAACTCTTCCCTGTCAGCTTCCTCATACTTTTTCAGAATACATCGTGCGGTTGAAAGTTCAGGGCTGTTAAACTCTGCGTTATGTTGCGCTTCCTTTTTGATCTACTTCAGTGACAATTCCGGAATGCTGTATGACGCAACTGCATCTCTGAGCGAGGAGAGATTGCCCTTAAGACCCGAGATGAACGGATCAATATCCGGACCGTAAGCCCTTTCGCTTACGCCGAACAAGATCACAATGTCTCTTCCTTCGCCGTCCTTCAATTGTTTGTATCTGTAAACATTTCTTTCAACTATGCCCGGAGAGTCTGCCTTGTCTGTAAGAAGGAAATCAAGCAGATACTCACCGTCTTTGGAAAACATGTCATAGTTCACATACGGGTTGGATGATTTGAGGTTCTTCAGCTTGTCGATCTGCGCATCCATAATTTCCTTCGGTGTGTTTTCGGTAATGACGGCCTCTATCAGGATCATCCTTTTGAAGCTTTCAACATTATCTCCTTCGGCAATATACTCATGCTTGTAGTAATTGCTGTTCGGATGCGAGCTCCACGCAAGCAGGTAATCTGCATTGCCGAAATTTACGGAAGGAAGCCCGAAGTAATCTGTTGCCTGGCCGGAAGCGTTTTGCACAAATGCAGAACTTACAATGAATGCAAACATGATGAATGCCTGAATGCGAAAGATATTAAGCATAAAAGTGTTTTGATTTTCAGGATGCTCAAAATACTCCAACTCAACCGCGTATTCAAGGTAAGGAGAATGTATTTACGGTAACGCCTGTCCGGTTCACTTCAGCAGGATCATCTTTCTGCTTCCGGAAAAATTTCCCGCCTCAAGCCTGTATATATAAGTGCCACTGGGGAGATCCTCAGCACGGAAGACCACAGAGTGGATCCCTGCGGGCTTGTACTCATTTGTGAGTGTGCGGACTTCGTTGCCAAGCATATCAAACACCATGAGCTTAACTGCTGATCCGGACGGCAGGTAATAACTGATGGCTGTTTCGGGATTGAACGGATTCGGAAAATTATCATACAGCATAAAATCCGCCGGAGCAAGGCTTGACTGCAGATTCAGTCCGGTAACATTAAGGATGCCCTGTTTCAGAAAAATGTCTGAGACCACATTGCCGTTGCGCGATGCCGTAGCTTCATAGTGAACAGTGATCTCACCGTTGCGGATTGCTGCCACTGACGAGTTGCCTCTGCCCAGATAACTGCCTGTGCTGTCTTCGAACACAAGTATGGGATTTGAGAACTCGCCATTTTTCCCGTGTACAAGGAATGTTCCTCTCGGGAATGAAGTGTTGCTGTTCTGATATGTAACATACAGCCTTCTCTCATCATCCGTATCAATTGCCCTGTAATATGACGGCAGCCCAACGGCAGGTGTGAGAGCGACGGGAGCGCTGAATGAACCCCCGGCCGGGCGGTTGATAGTGTAAAGGCGGTTGTCTCCGGAGCGCCTGTAAACAATGTGCAGTACATTTGCATTATCAACTGTAACGGCCGGATAAGAGACGAGATCTGCCACGCCGGTTTGAACTTCGGCAAGCGTTCCGCTTTCGTTATTGAAGTACTTAAGGGTTCCGGAACCTGCCTGATGATTTGTAGTATATGCAATGTGGATCTTGCCGAGACTGTCAACTGCAACCGAGATGTCATTCTCACTGCTTGCCTCCGCGGGACCGAGAGTCAGCTCATTTCCCAGAGATCCTGAGATGTAGTTGTATCTTCTGTAGAATGCATTGTCCTGTCCTGTAACAAATGTGAAATAGACGAAGTGAACACTGCTGTCATTTCTGCCTACGGCCATGAATGGAGTTGCCTTGTTGAGTCCTCCCGAAGTTATCCATACAGAATCGCCGAATCCCGCAGAGACATTTCTGTTGTTTGTATAAATAAGCTGGAACAGATTCGCGGCATCCCTCCTTTCCCAGCCGAGGTGCACTTTGCCGTTCCCGTCAAAGCCGATGGTCACGTAATTGTCATCAGTGCCGTTGTTAGTAACCCTGTACGGGATCATAGTTCCGGAAATATTATTCCAGTAAAAGATCTCCCTTGTTGCGCTGTTTGTATGAAACTGCCTTGTATTCACGAGGTGGATCCTGCCTGAGTTGTCATACCTGATACAGCCGCGGTAGTTGTAATACTCATCACTGACAACCGTATCGGGCGGAAAATTAAGATAAGTCTGCGACCTCACGTCATTGATCACTGCCGTGGTCAGTATGAAAGCAATGAAAATAATTCTTGATCTGTGTTTCATTTCAGATTCAGATTAGGATTCAATTTGCCGGCATCTTGTATCTGAATGGTCGCCGCAAAAATTTTCATCAGAATATGCCGCGAATCAACATGAAAAGAAATTCTTAAGCCGTGAGCTGAATGATGGATCTTCAGGTCTCACGAGTATGTTCGCCGACCGGCGATTTACGCGGCTTTCCTGCCATCACTTCAACCTGATCATTTTCCTGGATTCGGCAAGTCTGTCTCCTATATATAAGGAGTAAACATAAACACCGCTTGCAAGGTCATTACTTTCGAACTGCACTTCATGCCGGCCGGCCTCCTGCACTTCGTTGACAAGCACTGCAACCTCTTCCCCAAGCATATTGCGGATCTTCAGTGTAATACTGCTTCTCGAACCAATTGCATATCTTATAACTGTGCCCGGATTGAATGGATTCGGATAGTTTTGTTCAAGCAAGAAATTGCCCGGAACTGAAAGAGGATCTTCTGCAACAGATACAACACCTCCGCTTTCTGTAGTGATTATCGTTCCCGTGTTCCCGACTGCATAGCCCCTCCGTGAATCGAGAAAAAACACATCATACAGTGCTTTGTCTCCTGCAAAATTCTGGGAGTGCCAGTTATTGCCTCCGTTAGTGCTCCTGATGATCAGGCTCTGATAAACTGATCCGTTCCGCACTACTCCGACTGCAAATGCAGTATCAACGGTCGGAAAAAAGATTGACCACAGATAAGATGATGTGGAATTGTAAACCGCATGCCAGTTCGACCAGGAATCGGCTTTGTAAATTCCGTATGATGAATAGTAATTCGGCCAGCCGGAATTGTAGGAATAACACACAAAGCCGTAACCGGATTCGAAGAAACGGCAGGCGCTGAAACCGTATGTCCCCGGTCCCCAATAGATTCCCCCGAACCAGTAAGAACCGCCGTTGGTAGTTCTCCTTTGTGTAGCATTGCTACCCATTGCATATCCTGTGTCCCGGTTAACAAAGTGAATGTCCCAGATGCTTTCCGTGAATCCTGACATAGTGTTTGCCCAGTTCTCGCCGCCGTCAGTGGATTTGTAAACACCGTTCGCACCGCCGCAGTAGATCACATCGCCTGCACATTGTACGGAAGAAAGGTAAACTTCCGTGAAAACACTAACCCAGTTTGTACCGGAGTTTTCTGATCTCAGCAGAACATTGTTTCCGCAAATGAACAGAACTGAATCATTCCGGCAACTTATGTCAGTCAGTTCATTGGATGTCCCTGACGGCAGCGGAAACCAGTTGTCTCCGGCATTGGTGGTCTTCAGTATAGTTCCTGCCGTTCCGCAAACATATCCAGTACTGTAATTGATGAAGCAAACGCTGTTCAGATGATTTGCCACGCCTGATGAGAGTTGCCGCCAGCCTGATTGAGAGAAGGAGTTTGCCGTAAGAATCAGAATGATGGCAACGGTTGAAAGTATTTTTTTCATTTTGCCATGCTCCTATTTCAGTCAGAACTTACAGCAGGTAGCCATTAATAGAAATGCATTTCCTGCTGTTATTCTATGCGGAATCGGATGCATCACACCATGTCACTATCTTTGGATTTGTTAAGACAGTTCTTTCTCATCTATTCGGGAGATTGGAGCGAGTAGCTGAAAATCAGTGAAACCAAAGAAGTTCACTTCAGCACAACACACTTCTTCACCGCGACAAACTCTTTCTCATTGCCGCTTACCGAGAGCCGGTAGAAGTATGCGCCGCTGGCGAGTTCTTCTGCTGTGAACTGCGCCTTGTGAAATCCGGCAGTTTTCACTTCATTCACGAGAGTCTTCACTTCCCTTCCGAGCATGTCATATACTTTAAGCGTAACGAACCCGCTGTTGGGAAGATCGTAGGTGATTGTTGTGACGGGGTTGAA
>CAZTQR010000048.1:22962-25066 GCA_964615795.1 uncultured Ignavibacteriaceae bacterium | reverse complement strand
GGGGCTCGACAGCGATCAGTATTTTGAAGGTGCCCTTGAAGAGATAGAAGTGAAGCTTAATCCTGACAGTCTGTTTGTATTTTACTCGGACGGCTTAACCGAAGCAATGAACATTAACAGGGAAGAATTCGGAACGGATAAAGTGTTTGAGATAATCTCCAAGAACAGAAACCTTCCGTGCAACAATATTCAGAAGGAACTGATCGACTCTGTTTCGGAATTCAGAGCCGGTGCAGAGCAGAACGACGACATAACTCTCGTAGTGACCCGTATCAGCAAGTCCATATCCAAAAACTAATCCATAACACAGCTTAATAATGATACCAAGGTATTCGAGGAAGATCATGTCCGATATATGGACGGATGAAAACAGATTCAGGATTTGGCTGGAGATCGAACTGCTTGCCACAGAGGCTCAGGTAAAGCTCGGTAATGTACCCAAAAGGGCTTTTGAGAACATACGCAGGAAGGCAAAGTTCAGCACAGCGAGAATCCTCAAGATCGAGGAGAAAGTGAAGCATGATGTGATAGCATTTCTCACAAATGTAAATGAAAGCATTGGCATAGACTCGCGTTTTCTGCACATGGGTATGACCAGCTCAGACGTGATTGATACGGCTCTGTCCGTTCAGATGAAGCAGGCCGGCGGGATCATTCTTAAAGACCTGTTCGCATTGGCAAGAGTGCTTCGCTTAAAGGCAAGGAAGTATAAATTCCTTTCAATGATAGGCAGGACTCACGGGGTTCATGCCGAGCCAATCACTCTGGGACTGAAATTCGCTTTGTGGTATGATGAGATTCAGAGAAATATTGAAAGATGGAAGCGGGCGATAGAGTGCATTTCAGTGGGACAGATCTCCGGCGCTGTCGGTACCTATGAACACATTTCCCCCAAAGTCGAGAAATTCGTATGCACACGGCTCGGTCTAAAAACAACAAAAATATCCACTCAGATACTGCAGAGAGACAGGCATGCGGAATATATGTCTGCCCTCGCACTCATTGCCACATCTATAGAGAAATTCGCTACAGAGATCAGGCATCTTCAAAAGACCGAGACACTTGAACTTGAAGAAGCATTTACAAAGGGCCAGAAGGGATCTTCCGCAATGCCTCACAAAAAGAACCCGATCACATGTGAAAGACTCAGCGGAATTGCCAGGATCATAAGAGGTAATATGATAGCGTCATTTGAGAACATCCCTCTCTGGCATGAAAGGGATATCAGTCACTCTTCGGTTGAAAGAGTTATTCTGCCTGATTCAACAATACTAGTGGATTATGCTTTAACTCAATTCACTAACCTTATTGCAAATATAGTAGTTAACAAGGACAACATAAAGCGTAACCTGGGCCTGACTACCGGGCTTGTATTCTCCCAAACATTACTGCTCAAGCTGATTGAGAAGAGAATGAGGAGAGAAGATGCTTATCGTATTGTGCAGGGAATTGCAATGAAAAGCTGGAATGAAAGGAAGAACTTTATGCAGTTGGTAAGAACTGACAGGGAGGTTGCGAAATTTCTGTCAGACAAAGAACTGGATGAACTGTTTGATTACGGAAAGTCCAGAAAGAACGTTGACTTCATATTCAGGCGAGTGGGAATCTGAGTTTCAAATCAACTGTAAGCTCTTCTCAGCTCTATCACTTTGCCAATGATCTGAAACGGCTTATTGATAATTGCCTTGTACCTTGAATTTGATGCTTCCAGATATGCCTTGATCCTCTTGTTCCTCAGTGTCTTAACTGTGGCCTCATCTTCAAGCAATGCAATCACAATGTCTCCGTCTTCAGCCGAATCCTGCTTCTTTACTATCACAATATCGCCGTCATAGATCCCTGAATCTGTCATACTGTCCCCTTTCACCTTAAGCGCAAAGTGAATATGATGACCGGACTTTCTTTTTTCCATAGTCACATACCCCTGAATATTGTCAGCCGCAAAGATCGGTTCTCCGGCGGCAACGCTGCCATATAGCGGTATCAATACCGGAGAGGATTTGGCAGTTCCGGCGGCAACAACCCTGAATCCCCTTGCTATATCTTTTTTTCTTTCAAGATATCCCTTGCTCTTGAGGGCATTGACATGATCCTGTACTGTGCC